>JAZRCO010000024.1:0-2277 GCA_045659855.1 Eubacteriales bacterium
GGCAATAACGTTGATTATCACTCGTCAAATGAATTTGACTTGATGGTCTTGATATCAAAATCATCATCGTCGGTGTCAAGATCGAATGTATCGTCATCGTTTGCAGTTTCGATCTTATCGCTCATAGCTCTTATCTTGGCATCAAGCTCAGCAAGAAGCTCAGGATTCGATTCGATATATTTTCTTACGTTGTCCTTACCCTGGCAAATGCGCTCGCCATTGTAGGAGAACCAAGAACCGCTCTTCTTGATGATATCAAGATCGATACAGTAGTCGATGATCTCACCCGAACGGGAGATGCCCTTGCCGTATAGTATATCAAACTCAGCGGTCTTGAAGGGAGGAGCAACCTTGTTCTTGACTATCTTACATCTTACGTGGTTGCCGTATATATCGCTTCCGTTTTTAAGCTGCTCGGTCTTGCGAACGTCAATTCTTACAGAAGCGTAGAACTTGAGTGCACGACCACCGGGGGTCGTCTCGGGATTTCCGTACATAACTCCAACCTTTTCGCGGAGCTGATTTATAAATATTACAATGGCATCGCTCTTGGAAATAACTGCCGAGAGCTTTCTCATTGCCTGGGTCATAAGTCTTGCCTGAACACCAACCATTGACTGACCCATATCTCCCTCGATCTCCTGACGGGGAACAAGTGCCGCAACCGAGTCGATTACTACGACGTCGATAGCGCCTGAGCGAACAAGAGACTCGGTGATGTCAAGTGCATCCTCACCGCAGTCGGGCTGGGAAACGAGAAGATTGTCAATGTCAACTCCGAGAGCCTTTGCATAAATGGGATCAAGTGCGTGTTCTGCATCAATGAAAGCAGCCTCGCCGCCATTCTTCTGTACCTCTGCGATAATGTGAAGAGCAACGGTGGTTTTACCTGAAGACTCAGGACCAAAGATCTCAATTATTCTTCCGCGAGGAACACCGCCGATGCCGAGAGCAAGGTCAAGAGAAATTGAACCTGTGCTTACTGCCTGTACCTCAAGAGAGTTGTTTTCGCCAAGCTTCATAACGGTGCCTGCACCGTAGTCCTTTTCAAGCTGTGCTATCGCTGTGGCGAGAGCTTTTCTCTTTGCCTCTTTATCACTACCCTTAGGGAGCATTTCCTGTTTCTTTTTTGTGTTTGCCATTATGACCTCATCAAATTATTCGAATATTTTTTGAGCAGGATTTTTTTCTGTTGTGGATATTATACCTCCTTTTTTTGCGTTTGTCAATAGTTTTTTGAAAAAATATTTCCAAAATCGGAAAAATAATTTAAAATGCGGTTTTGTATTGCTCAAAAACAGTTCCGAAAAAGGAAATAATGCCTTTTTTGGAATTAAAATCGCAGCGCAGTGCATTTTTTAATTCCGTTTAATTTAACCTCTTGACTTAATAGGGCAAATGGAGTAAAATGTAAAGGTCGTTTTGTTATAATATTAAAATGTAAAAAAAGGAGGATATGAGCGTGACAAAAAAGCAATGGTTGCTTGGCGGTATGCGCGCGGGGATTCCGATCTCGCACGGATACTTTGCGGTTTCACTCAGTCTTGGAATAGCGGCTAAGAACGCCGGCTTTACGGCATTTCAGGCAACACTCACGAGCTTTCTTATAAACGCCTCGGCAGGTGAGTATATAGGCTTTACGCTCATAGCAGCGAGCGCAAGCTATATGGAGGTCTTCATTATGGAGGCGGTGGCAAATGCAAGATACTTGCTTATGTCCTGCGCACTCTCACAAAAGCTTGACCCCAAAACTCCTGTGTGGAAGCGACTGCTTCTCGGCTATTGTATAACAGATGAGGTGTTTGGAGCATCAATCGCGGTCGAGGGACACGTTGACCCTATTTTTACATACGGAGCTATGATGATAGCCGTGCCCGGTTGGTCGCTCGGTACACTTTGCGGAGTGCTTCTCGGTAACGTTTTGCCGGCGGGACTTCTCAGCGCGCTGTCGGTCAGCCTTTACGGAATGTTCATTTCGGTGTTCATACCCGAGGCAAAGCGCAACAGAATAGTGGCGGCTCTCGTTTTGATAAGCTTTGCCGCAAGTGCCGCATTTATGAAGATTCCGTTGTTCGGATTCATTTCCGACGGAATCAAGATAATAATTCTGACTGTTGTAATATCGCTTGCAGCTGCAATCATTTTTCCTGTAAAGGAGGATGAGCGCGATGCATAATGTATACGTTTATATTTTTGGAATGGCACTCGTTACCTATCTTATACGAGTTTTGCCGCTTACTCTGATTCGTAAGAAGATAGAGAATAAGACAATACGCT
>JAZRCO010000025.1:0-2791 GCA_045659855.1 Eubacteriales bacterium
TTTTAGCCGCTTTCTTTGACGGCATAGGCGCAAAGAAAGCTAACAAAGAAACGCCGATTCGCCTACGCGGCGGGCGCCACTGTGCGTGGGGCACCACTTTTAAAAAAGTGGACAAAACAACCTATTGGTTAGTGCGAACAACGTGATCGACAAATCAAAATTTACACAAATTTTTCAAAACCCCTTTAATTTTCTAAAAATGTATGATATACTAATATAATTAAGAACTATATTTAAAAAGGAATCTCCAAAATGTCAGAAAACAAAAAGAAAAAGGGTGAACTCCTATCGAGATTCTTGCCCTACTACAAAAAATACAAAGGAATACTCGTGCTCGACCTTCTTTGTGCGGCACTTACTACTATAGTTGAGATCGTTTTGCCCCTCATCGCGCGCGAAATTACAGGAAGAGCCGAAACCGATGTGGCTTCACTCACGCCCTCGTTCATTCTCACCTGCGGTGCGATCTATCTCGTTCTCCGTCTTATCGACACTGCCGCTTATTACTATATGGCATCAACGGGACACATTATGGGCACGAAAATTGAAACCGATATGCGTCGCGATTTCTTTAGCCATCTTCAAAAGCTCTCGTTCTCCTATTACGACAATACGAAGATAGGTACTCTTATGTCGAGAATTACGAGCGACCTCTTCGACGTTACCGAATTTGCACATCACTGTCCCGAGGAGTTTTTCATCGCGGGCATTAAGATAATCGCATCCTTCATCATTCTTTGCACGATCAACGTGCCCCTCACGCTCCTTATCTTCGCAATCGTTCCTGTGATGATAATTTGCATGACTCGCTTTAGAACAAAGATGAAGGAGGGCTTTAAGGAGAGCCGCCGCATCGTTGGTGAGCTCAACTCACAGGTCGAGGATAGCTTGCTCGGCATCCACGAGGTAAAATCGTTTGCAAACGAGGACACCGAAATTGAAAAGTTTGAAAAGAGCAATTCGAGCTTCCTCTCAGTTAAGAAAAAGGTTTACAAATACATGGGCGCCTTTCAGTCATCGACTCGTTTCTTTGACGGTGCGCTCTACATAATCGTGGTAGTGGCAGGTGCATTCTCACTCGCCAACAACTCAATTAACAGCGCGGACTTCATCGCGTTCATGCTTTTCGCAAGCATGCTCCTCAACTCTATCAGACGTCTTGTAGAGTTTACCGAGCAGTTCCAGCGCGGTATGACGGGTATCGAGCGCTTTTGCGAGATCATGGACATCGATCCCGACATCGAGGACAGTCCGAATGCCGAAAGCATTGAAAACGTAAAGGGCGAAATCTCCTTCGAGGATCTCACCTTCCGCTACAGTGGAACGGACAAGAACGTTCTTTGCAAGCTCAATCTTCACGTTAAGGCGGGCGAGAGCGTGGCTCTCGTTGGTCCCTCGGGCGGCGGAAAGACCACTCTTTGCGCTCTCATTCCCCGTTTCTACGAGGCAAACGACGGCAAGATTTTGGTTGACGGCAAAAATATTAAGGACATCACTCAAAAATCACTTCGCGAGCATATCGGTATCGTTCAGCAGGACGTTTACCTCTTCTCGGGAAGCGTTCGTGAAAACATTGCCTACGGCAAGCCCGATTGCACCGAGGAGGAAATCATCGAGGCGGCAAAGCTTGCAGGCGCACACGAATTCATTCTCACTCTCCCCGAAGGATATGACACCTACGTGGGCGAGCGCGGAGTTAAGCTCTCGGGCGGTCAGAAGCAAAGAATCTCCATTGCGAGAGTATTTCTTAAAAATCCCCCCATCCTCATTCTCGACGAGGCGACAAGTGCGCTTGACAACGAGAGTGAATATCTCATTCAGCAATCCCTCGAAAAGCTCGCTAAGGGTAGAACGACCTTTACCGTTGCCCACCGCTTGACTACCATTAAAAATGCCGATAGAATTCTTGTTCTCACCGAAAACGGCATTGAGGAAAGCGGCACCCACAAGGAGCTGATCGAAAAGGGCGGTCTTTACGCCGACCTTTATAAAATGTATTCATTTACGGAGTAAATATGGAAAAAGCTAAACTTGATAAAATAAAATACTACGCTCACGAGCAAAAGGTCCGTGAGCTCACCGAGGATGAAAAGGCCGAGCAGCACGCGCTTAGAATGGAATACGTTGCGGAGATCCGCGCGTCCTTTGGCGCTCAGCTCGAATCCACCGTGGTGCAGTATCCCGACGGAACGAAGAAAAAATTCACCGAGGTTGCAAAGAAAAACAAATAATATGACAGTAATTAAAGAAATCATTACGAATTCCCCCGAGGAGACCGAGAGCGTTGGACTCACACTCGCAAAAGATCTTGAGAGTGATCCTTCCCTCCCTCCATTTATCGCTCTTTACGGCGATCTCGGAGTGGGCAAAACGGCATTCGTGCGCGGATTTGCAAAGGTACTCTCCCCTAATGCGCTCGTTCGCTCACCAACCTTTGCTCTTGTCAACGAGTATCCCACCAAGGGCTCTCGAAGACTCTTTCACTTCGATATGTACCGCATAACCGATGAGGACGATCTCTATTCAATAGGTTATTACGATTACCTTGACGACGGCTCTATTTGCCTTGTGGAGTGGAGTGAAAATATCCCCTATGCAATCCCCGACGAGCATATTAGGGTTGAAATTGTCAAAACCGATCTCGATAAGCCCGACGAAAGACGTATTAGAATAACGATCGCATAAATTGGGATCTAGCAGTGTGTTCGCACCGCACCAATCGATTGTTTTGCGTCGAGTTAGTTTAAGAAAAGAGTAATGTTCTTTTTGAAAAAAGAACCAAAAACTTTTT
>JAZRCO010000026.1:0-5287 GCA_045659855.1 Eubacteriales bacterium
CGCTCCCTACGCAGGATAATCAGTATTTTGTTATAAAAATAGTCCAACGGGAGTCCCTCGACGCCCCTTGTTTTTGTTTATTCAATTTCTTTTGCCTAACTTCTTGCAAATTTCAAAATTCGTGATATAATAGCATAAAGAACTTTTAGTACCGTTTGAGAGGTTTTTATGGATATAGTTAAGTTAACTCCCGCTTGTAAAAGTATAATTTGGGGCGGTGATAAGCTAAAGAGAGAATACGGCAAGGAGTGTGAGCTTTCTCCGCTTGCGGAGTCGTGGGAGCTCTCCTTCCACAAGGACGGCAAGAGCTTGCTTCCCGACGGAAGAGCGCTTTGCGACGTACTTTCCGATGCGGAGCTCGGCGAAAACTGCAAGGGATTTCCTTTCTTTCCCGTGCTCGTTAAATTCATCGATGCGCAGGATAAGCTTTCCGTGCAGGTTCACCCCAACGATGAATATGCACTGAAGAACGAGAATTCTCTCGGCAAAACGGAGATGTGGTACATAGTGGATGCTGACGAGGGCGCGGGTATTTATCTTGGCTTTAAGGAGGAGATAACTCGCGAGCAATTCGAGCGCGCGATTGAGGAAAAGACCTTGACGGAGCTCCTAAGATTTATCCCCGTAAGTAAGGGCGAGAGCTATTTCATCCCCTCGGGAACTATCCACGCAATTTGTGCGGGATGCCTCATTTGCGAGATACAGCAAAACAGTAATATCACGTATCGAGTTTACGATTACGGCAGGCGCGATAAAAACGGAAACGAGCGCGAGCTCCATGTTGCAAAGGCGCTTGACGTCACGAATCTTTGTGCTGTTTCGGGCGGAGAATTGAACGTGCCCACACGTGAGGGAATCTTAAAGGGAATCAACAAATTCTTCACCGCAACGCTTGTCGAGGTGAATGGAGAAAAGGTATTTTTTAAGGATAGCGCATCCTTCCGTTGCTTCACCTGTCTTGAGGGAGAGGGCAAGATCGGAGAGATTGAGATCAAAAAGGGCGAAAGCGTTTTCGTGCCCGCCACGGTGGGCAAATTTACGGCCTCGGGAAGCTTTTGTGCCATTCTCACAACTGTTAGAAAATATTATTTGAGAGTGGAAAAAAGCCATTGCTTTATCGAGAACGATCTCGGTGAAATAATAGCGAAAAACGACGGAAACGACGTAGAAGCTCTGCTCAAAAATTGCGGATTAACGCATTCCGATATTGAAAAATAATAGGGGAAGCACCAAGCTCGACTTGGTGCTTTTTTTGACCTTTTTCGACTGTTTTTTTGCCCTGAAAATCGTATTTTTTGACACCCAATTATAACGTTTTTGTGGGTGAAAAGTCCCCGTTTGCTTTTCCTGAAAAGAAGAGGTCGCTTGAGTACAAAATGCCAAAAAATAGCATCCCAAATTGTGCAAAAGGTCGATTTTTGTTATAGCACTTTAAAATAACTTTTCAACCGCTTGCAAATGAGAAAATATATGATATAATATTCTAACAAAATATTACTATTTGGAAAATAACTACGTTTATATACAAAGGAGTTTGCTATGGTAGGAAAGGCACTTGACAGAATATATGCCGCAAGGGATATCGCCACAAAAACCGAAAAAAAGATAATTCAAGGTGTTTTGGATATAGATCCAAACGAGATAATTTATCTTTCCATTGGGGACCTCGCATCAAGACTCAACGTTGCCGAGGCAACGCTCGTTAGATTTTGCAAAAAGCTCGGATACAACGGCTTTCAAGATTTTAAATTACATTTGAGTCAGGAAACGGGAAGAATGAATAAAAGCTCAGAGGATTGTGTGGTCAAAAAGATCGCTCTTCAAATGGTTGACGCCATTAACGAGACCTCTCGAAGCATAAAGTATGACGAGTGCTTAAAGATTGCGGATAAGATAATCGGGGCAAGGAAAATTTGTGCCTTCGGTGTTGGAAATTCCGCGATAACCGCAATGGAAATAAGCAACGTTCTTGCAAGGATAGGTTACATCGTGACCTACACTCCCGATGCGCATCTTCAGGCGATGATATCGAGCAATCTTTGCGAGGACGACGTGGTAATCCTTATAAGCGTTTCGGGTAGCACGAAGGATATAATCGACGTTGCAGATATAGCGAAAAAGAACGGCGCAACGGTGGTCGTTATCACCTGCTATGACCGTTCGCCGCTTGCCAAATATGCCGATCACATTCTCTTCTCAACAAGGCGCGAGGCGGCGTATGAGGGAGGATCGGTATCCACGATAGTTTCAATTTCATACATTATCAACGTGCTATACAATGCGATCTACGAAAAGCTCGGAGAACAGGGCTATGAATATACGATGAGGGCGGCGAGCAGCGTCGCTAACAAATCGCTCTAAAGAGGTGGAATTATGTTACAGGACAGACAAATAGAAAGAATGGTGCTCAAGGTACAAAGACTTGAGCAGTTATATGCCGAAATGCTCGTTAAGGACGTTGTTTATCCCGAAGTGCTTTTGGCAAAAGGAGATAAGAAAATTTCCGTTACTCGCGGCTACAAATGGGGCAAGGATTTTGAATGCTCAACCTTTTCATTCACGGTGAAGGGAATAGATGAGGGCACTCGCTACCATCTCTTTGCGGACACGGGCTCACCCGAGCATCTTGTGTGCGTAAACGGCAAAAAGGTGGGTATGCTCGACTACATAACGGGCGCCTTCGAGCCCCCCGCACGCACTCATAGATATCTCCTGCTTGACGGACTTAAGAATGGCGACGAGGTTACTCTTGAGGCATACTATTCCCACTCGCTTTCGGGACTCAATCCCTACGATGAGCCCTTTACCTTCTCCTATGCAACTCTCAACGAGGATAGACGCTACAACGAGATAGGTCTTGCGATTCTCAACGCACCCCTCAAGGATTTTTATGAAAAGCTCGTTCTCCTTGGAAAGCTCTATAACTCAAGCAAGGATGCTTTCCAAAGGGCGCAAATCGAGAAGGTATATCTTGAGCTTTTTAAGACTCTCCCACTTGACAAATGCGTGCCCGAGGACGCTGCTCTCGTTAGGGCGAGCGAGATAATAAACGCTTATTTCGAGGCGGATAAGAAGCTGCCGTACGTCGGAATTATCGGTCATAGCCATCTTGACACGGCTTGGCTTTGGACTGTGGAGGAAACACGCCGCAAGCTCATGCGTACGGTTTCCAATGCGGTCACACTTCTTGAAAGACATCCCGAATATAAATTCTTCATGTCAACGGTGCTCTATCTCAAGTGGATAGAGGACGATGATCCCGAGCTCTTTGGAAAGGTGAAGAAGCTTATCGCCGAGGGTAGATTTGAGGTCAACGGTTCTACTTGGGTGGAGTGCGACGGCAACCTCACGGGCTCCGAGGCATTTTGCCGACAGTTTGTTCGCGGCAAGAGATATTTGAGAGACAAATTTAATTACGAATCCGATACGTTCTGGCTTCCCGATACGTTTGGATATTCCGCGGCGCTTCCCCAAATCATGAAGAAGAGCGGTGTGCCGTATTTTCTCACAACCAAGCTCAGCTGGAACGACACTAATAACTTCCCCTACGAAACGTTTTTGTGGAAGGGAATCGACGGAAGCGAGATTCCCGTTCATTTCAATTCCATTCACACTTGGATCGACGAGGAGTCGATTTCAAAGCGCGTGAACGATATAAGAAACAAGCGCGAGAGCGACTATGCTCTCATGGCTTACGGCTTTGGTGACGGCGGTGGCGGCCCATCTGAGGAGATGGTCTCCCGCGCCATCTTTACCGAAAAGCACTGCAAGGATTATAAGGTGGAGCACACCACAGTTTCGGATTTTATGAAGAAGGTATCCTCGCAGGAGCTTCCCACGTATTTCGGCGAGCTTTATCTTGAGCTCCACCGCGGTACTTACACAACGAATCACAACCTTAAGATGTACAACCGCCGTCTTGAAGAGGCGCTTCACGATGCGGAGCTCATCTCCGTGCTTCGTGACGACAGGGATGCAAAGGGCTTGACCGATTCTCTCTACGATACGCTCATGCTCAACCAGTTCCATGACATCCTTCCCGGAACCTGCATTGCCGAGGCGACCGACATCGCACTCGACGAGCAAAGAGTGGCATTAAAGTCTGCTCGTGCCTACAGCGGCGGCAAGGGAAGAAAGAGATATTTCAACACTCTTCCTCACTCGAGAGTTGAAATTTTGCCCTCGGATAGCGGACAAAGATATCTTGCACTCGACGGTGAGCGAGTTGTTGCCCCCTATGCGTTTGATGCCTTTGGATACGGCAAAAAGATTAGCAAGAGCGAGATTCCATTCACCGTTGACGGCAACAGAATCACCACTCCCCACCTCGTTGCACAAATCGAAAATGGCGTTATCACCTCTCTCGTTTTCGAGGGAAGAGAGCTCGCTCGCGGTGGATTTAATATCGTAAAGGCGTATGAGGATATCCCCTATATCTACGATAACTGGGATGTTGACGCCGACCACGTTATGAAGGAGAGAAGCGTTCGCTTTATTGGACAGGAGATAGTTTCCGTTGGACAGTATCTTCTCGTTATAAGAATCAAGCACGAGATAGCAAATGGCTCGATGCTTGAAACCGACGTTAAATTCCGATATGATTCTCCCATGGTTGAGTTTGAAAACCGACTCGTTGCGGGCGATAAACACACCCTCATTAGAGCTGAATTTGATACCGCACTTTTCGCATCCACCTATAAGTGCGAAACTCAGTTCGGTCACGTTGACCGCAACTGCTTCGACCGCGACAAGAGCGATATCGCTAAATTCGAGGTATGTTCACACAAGTGGACCGACCTTTCCGAATACGGCATGGGTGTTTCCTTGCTCAGTGATTGCAAGTACGGTGTATCCTGCCGTGCAAACAGAATGGGCATAACCCTCCATAAGAGTGGCACACATCCCGATCCGAGAGGGGATTTGGGCGAGTTCTTCTTTAGATACGCAATTTATCCTCACAAAATGGGACTTGGAATGGACACAGTTAAGAGCGCTTATTCCTTCAACTACGCTCCCGTTCGCACAGCTCACCGTGACATGGAGCTTCCGTTCTCTGTTAACGGGGATGAATCCGTGGTCATTGAAACGGTTAAGCACGGTGAGGACGGAGGAATCGTTCTCCGTATGTACGAGGCACTCGGCGCTACCGCAAGCGTGACTCTTTGTGCAAACGGTAGAGAACTGGTTGAATGCAACGTTCTTGAGGACGAAATTGGCTCGCTTGGCATGGGTGAATCATCACTTGTCTTTGCTCCGTTTGAAATTAAAACGGTAAAGATTAAATGAG
>JAZRCO010000027.1:0-12505 GCA_045659855.1 Eubacteriales bacterium
AGGGAACTGACAAGTATATCAATATTCCACACTCTAGGCACACCGAGATCAGTGAAATGGAGATCGCCAAGATCGACGACCTTGTTACTCTCGCACGAAGCGACGAGGTCGGAGCATCCATATTGCGCTCCCGTGACGGCCGTCAGATCTATTTTATGGGACACCTCGAATACAGCAAGGAAACGCTTAAAACCGAGTACCTTCGCGACGTGGCAAAGGGACTTTCCATCGAGCCACCCAAGAACTATTTCGTTGATGAATCCATGACGGAGATCAACCCGAACTGGTATTCCACGACCTCGCTCATCTATTCGAACTGGCTCAACTATTACGTTTATCAGGTAACACCCTATAATATTTCGTTGATATAAAAAATAACCGCACCGAATTTTCGGTGCGGTTTTCAATTTTGAGTAATTATTTTACTGCGTCGTACTGAGTGTTGCCGATCTTGATGTACTTAACGCCGTTTTCCTTGCCTTCAGCGAAGGAATACTGGTTAGTAGTTGTAGATGTGGAGCCATCGTCGTTCTCGGTTGTTGTTGTGAGGATGATGATGAGCGCATCAGCATTTTCGGGATCCTTCTTGATCTCGTACTTGCCGCTATTTTCAATCTTGTTAGTGAGGGAGCCGATAACGGTTTCGGTAACAACTGTGAATTCAGTGCCCTTGAATGTGTATGTTACTGTTGTCTTTGTGCCAAAAAATTCAGTTGTGGAAGCGTAAGAACCCACGAGGATCTTACAAGAAACGAGTGATGTCGCGAGCATAGCGAGTACCATAAATACCGATACGAGTCTAATTGCTTTTTTCATAGATTTTTCTCCTTATAAAGTGATAAAAGTAACGCAAAAACAAAGGGATTTGTTTCCTATTACAAGATTATTATAGCAAAGAAAAATGATTTTGTCAATAAGTAATTTTGAAAAATATCATGTACTTATTGGCATATTTTGACATAATAATAACAGTAATCGCTACTGATAGGATACAAAATGAAAATATACATTTTTCACAAAAATTTAGCAAAAGGGCAATTTTGCGGAAAAATACTTGTAAAAAATATGGACAAATCAGTAAATATATGATATAATATATTGTTAAAATGCAAATTTATGCAAATGAAGTGAATAATAATTTTACATACATCGTTTAAGAAAGGAGCACGTATGCTTGAACTTAAAAACGTATCCTATGTCGTAAAGGATGAAAACGGCGCGGATAAAGCAATTTTAAAGAACATCAATTTAACGATAGACGAGCGTTTCGTGGCTATCACTGGTCCTAACGGTGGAGGAAAATCCACCCTTGCTAAAATAATTGCAGGCATCTATCAGCCCACGGGAGGTCAAATTTTATTTGACGGCGAGGACATCACAAATATGTCGATAACCGATAGAGCGAAAAAGGGAATAAGCTTTGCATTCCAGCAGCCCGTTCGCTTTAAGGGACTCACCGTAAAGGATCTCATCACTCTTGCGGCGGGCAAGCCCATCAGTGTTACCGAGGCCTGCGGATATCTCTCCGAGGTTGGTCTTTGCGCTCGCGATTACATCAATAGAGAGGTGAACGCATCTCTTTCGGGCGGTGAGCTCAAGAGAATCGAGATTGCACTCATCATCGCCCGTTCAACCAAGCTCTCGGTATTCGATGAGCCCGAGGCGGGTATCGACCTTTGGAGCTTTAACAATCTCATCAAGGTCTTTGAGAGAATGCACGAAAAAACGCACGGCTCAATTCTCATCATCTCCCACCAGGAGAGAATTTTGAATATTGCCGACAGAATAATTGTTATTGCCGACGGTGAAATTCGCGAGAGCGGAACAAAGGACGAAATAATGCCCTCAGTTCTCGGCTCGGGCGCACCCTGCTCGGTATTGACGGATAATATATAAGGAGGCAGCCATGGATCAGATCAAGAAGAATCTACTTATGCAGGTTGCGGATCTCCACACAGTTCCCGAGGGAGCTTATAATATCCGAGAAAACGGTGCAGCGGCAGGAAGAAAAACGACTGCTAATATCGACATCGTGTCCAAGGAGGACAAGCCGGGCATTGATATCATCGTCAAGTCGGGCACAAAGAACGAGAGTATCCATATCCCCGTAATCATCAGCGAGAGCGGACTCAAGGATATGGTCTATAACGACTTTTATATCGGCGAGGGTGCGGACGTGACCATCATTGCGGGTTGTGGGATCCACAACTGCGGCGATCAGGACTCCGCTCACGACGGTATTCATACCTTCCACGTAGGCAAGGATGCTCGCGTTAGATACGTTGAGCGCCACTACGGTGAGGAAGAGGGAACGGGTGAAAACATAATGAACCCGACCACCGTCATCGAGATCGATGAGGGCGGCTATCTCGAAATGGAAACAACGCAAATCAAGGGAATTGACTCCACCATTCGAAACACCGAGGCGGTGCTTGGCAAGGGAGCGACTCTCATCGTCAAGGAAAAGATTATGACTCACGGCCGCCAGCATGCGGAAACGGTATTCAACGTTGATCTTAACGGAGAGGGTTCAAGCACGAACCTTATTTCTCGTTCAGTTGCCAAGGACGAGTCCACGCAAACGTTCCTTTCCAAGATAAACGGAAACAATGAATGCTATGGACATACCGAATGCGACGCTATTATAATGGATAAGGCATCAGTAAGAGCTATCCCCGAGATAACAGCAAACGATATCAACGCAAGTCTTATACACGAGGCGGCGATTGGAAAGATAGCGGGCGAGCAGCTCATCAAGCTCATGACACTTGGACTTACCGAACAAGAGGCGGAGGAGCAAATCGTCAACGGATTTTTGAAATAAATTGGCACGGTGCGAACAAGAGCGCTTTCTCATTGTTACAAGCAAAATACGTATGCGCTATCGCACAAAAATAAACTACGAAAGGTAATATTATGTCTAAGCTTATCGGTAATGCAATAGTAGGTCAAAGCGGTGGCCCTACCGCCGCAATAAACGCAACCCTTGCGGGCGTTATCCGCGGAGTTATTGAAAACACTCATAACGGTTGTATTAACACCCTTTACGGAATGAGAAACGGTGTTGAGGGACTTTTGCGTGAGGATCTTGTCGATCTCACGAAAATTTTCGCCGATACTGAAAAGATCAGTATCCTTGAGCAAACCCCCGCAGCCGCACTTGGCTCCTGCCGTAAAAAGCTCCCGAATATCAACGATGGTAGGGAAACCTATGAAAAGCTCATCGAGATATTCAAAAAATACGATATAAGATACTTTTTCTATATTGGAGGCAACGACTCCATGGATACCGTTGCCAAGCTCTCCGAGTATTCCAAGCAGTGCGACTATGAAATGAGAGTAATCGGTGTGCCCAAGACCATCGACAACGACCTTGTGGGTACCGACCACACCCCCGGCTTCGCTTCGGCGGCGAAATACATCGCTACGACCGTTGCCGAATGCATTCGCGACTGTGCGGTATATACCACAAAGGCGGTTACCGTAATAGAGATCATGGGACGCGATGCGGGATGGCTCACTGCATCCGCGGGAATTGCGAGAGCTTTTGGTGGAGAATGTCCCGACCTCATCTATCTTCCCGAGAGGGCATTCAACAAGGAAGAATTCTTTGAGGACCTTAGAGCTATCCTTGTGAAAAAACCGAACGTGGTGGTTGCGGTTAGCGAGGGTATTCGCTTTGCTGATGGAACATACGTTTGCGAGGGATTTGGCATCGCATCTACCGCCGTCTTCGGTCACAAGCAGCTTTCGGGCACGGGCAAGGCGCTCGAATATGCCATCAAGGCGGAGATCGGCTGCAAGGTGCGTTCCGTTGAACTCAATATTGTTCAAAGATGTGCAGGCCATACCGTTTCAAGAACGGACATTGAGGAAAGCGTTCTCGTCGGCAAGGGTGCCGTGAGAGCGGCGAGCGAGGGCATCACAAGACAAATGATGACCATCGAGCGTGTGTCAACTACACCTTACGCTTTTGAGATATCCCACCGTGACGTTAGCGAGATTGCCAACAAGGTTAAGCACGTTCCGGCGGAATTTATCAACGAGAGGGGCAATCACGTAACCGACGAGTGCGCCCACTATCTTTTGCCCTTGATTCAGGGTGAGCTTGACGTGAAATATGAAAACGGCATACCCGTGCATATAATAATATGAAAATAAAGCAATCACAAATAAATCCCTTTGAAAATAGCGATAGTAATAAGAGGTACTATACCTACGACTATTTTTTAAAGAAGACCTACGGTGGAAAGTGCGCAAAGATTCCGCTTGACGCGGGCTTTTCCTGTCCGAATATGGACGGAAAATGCGGAGTGGGCGGATGCGTTTACTGTTCTTTGCGCGGTAGCGGAGATTTTGCCGCGAGTGCGAGCTTGTCCATCGCCGAGCAATTCGAGATAGGGAAGAGAAATCTATCTAAAAAGTGGAGCGTTGAAAGGTGCATTCCGTATTTTCAAGCGCGAACGAACACCTATGCACCGTTAGATAAGATTAAGGAAAAATTCGAGGCGGCATTGCTTTGCGACGGCGTTGTGGCGATGAACGTTGCCACCCGTGCCGACTGCTTGCCGAATGACGTGGTGGAGTATCTTTCCGACCTTGCCGAGCGAGTTGACTTGACCGTTGAGCTCGGACTTCAAACAGTGCACGATTCGGTTGCCGAGAGGATAAACCGAGGGCATAGCTATGCACAGTTCGTTGAGGGATATGAAAAATTGCGCCGAGCAAATCCCAAAATCCGCATTTGTGTTCATATAATTTTCGGGCTTCCCGAAGAGAGCGACGAGATGATGCTCAAAACCGCCGAGGTGGTGGGCGCTCTTCGTCCCGATATGGTCAAGATACATCTTTTGCACGTTATAAGGGGAACAAAGCTCGCAAAGTGGTACGAAAGTGGGGAATACATCCCACTCGAGCGCGATCACTATATAGAGCTTGTTGCAAACGCACTTCAGTATTTCCATAAGGACACGGTCATTGCTCGATTGACGGGTGACGGATCGCCCGACGACCTCCTTGCACCCGATTGGTCACGCAAAAAAACCACCGTTATAAACGATATTGATAAATTTCTTTTCACCCACGATATGTGGCAGGGAAAAAAGCTCGAATCGAATAATTAAGAAATTGGGGACTTTGAACAAAAGTCCCCATAAGTACTTTATGTATATAAAGATATATATAAACGGAATATGTTCAAAAGCGACAAAAACTGCGGTTTTTTGTCGCTTTTTCTCTTATTTTGAACCCCTCCGAGTTAACAAAAAGTTCATAAAAAGAACACAAAATGTTTTCAAATTATAAGGTGTTTTGGAGAAAAAAACTATTGCATTTTGCCCATATATATAGTATAATAGTGATGCGTCGTGGAGCAAAAACCCATGAAAGTGACTAAAAGTGGTGAATTTCAAGAAATTCCACACGATTTTGAGAAAGGAGATAAGGGTATGTTGTCAAACAATTTCAGACATAACGTTGATGCAAAGAACCGTCTTTTCGTACCTGCGAAGTATAGAGAAGAGCTTGGCGAAACCTTCGTTGTTTCACAAAGCATCCGTGGCAATTATCTTAAGATATACTCCCAAGCCGAATGGGAAAACTACATAGCTCCCATAAAACTCCTTCCGAGAAAGACTAGTGAAGAGGCACTTCGTTTCTTGATCGGTAATTCGATCGAGGTTTCTCCCGACGGACAGGGAAGAATCATTATTCCTACCACAATGCTTCAGTTTGCGTCCATCACCAAGGGAACGGTGATCATCGGCTGCGGTGATTATGCGGAGATTTGGGCTGAGGAATCCTACGAGAGCAGCCAAGCACAGCAGGATATGGAAGCTATGCGTCAGGCGCTTGAGGATTGCGGACTTTAAGAAGCTGAGCGGAAAACGTTATGAGTGAATTTTCTCACTTTTCGGTGCTCCTTAACGAGTGCATCGAAAACTTGGATATAAAGCCCGACGGCGTTTACGTAGACGGGACTGCCGGAGGCGCAGGGCACTCCTCGAAAATTGCGGAGCGACTTGGCAAGGGCGGATTGCTCATTCCCATCGATCAGGATGAGGATGCAATCAAGGTAATAACAAAAAGACTCGAGCCCTTTGGCGATAGAGTCAAGATAGTAAGAGATAACTTTTCAAATATCAAGAGCGTGCTTGATAGCTTGGGAATCGAAAAGATCGACGGACTTCTTCTCGACCTCGGTGTTTCCTCCTATCAGCTCGATACTGCCGAGCGAGGATTTTCCTACATGGCGGATGCACCACTCGATATGAGAATGGATAATAGAGCGGCACGTTCCGCTTACAACGTTATCAACGAATATTCCGCTGACGAGCTCAAGCGAATCTTCTACGATTTCGGTGAAGAGAGATTTGCTCCGAAGATCGTTGCGGGAATAATCAAGGCAAGAGAGCAGGCGCCCATCACAACGACGGGTGAGCTTGTGGAAATAATAAAGAAATCGATTCCCCCGTTTGCAAGACGCGAGGAGCTCAGCTCCGTGAAGCGAATCTTCCAAGCAACAAGAATCGAGGTCAATAAGGAGCTTGACATTATTGCCCCCACGATTGAAGCGGCGGTGAACGCTATGAACGAGGGCGGAAGAATCGTTATCATAACCTTCCACTCACTCGAGGATAGAATCGTTAAGCAAACGTTCAATCAGCTTGCAAGCGGATGCACCTGTCCAAAGGATTTCCCTGTGTGCGTTTGCGGTAACAAGCCGAGAATCAAGATAATAACTAAGAAGCCGATACTCCCGAGCGAGAGCGAGCTTGCTGTGAACAGTCGAAGCAAGAGCGCAAAGCTTAGAGTTGCGGAGAAAATATAGAAGGGATTTCGCAATGAAGAGGGTTCAGGGCGCACAAAAACAGCATAAAGCGCTTGATGAACTTTATAAGAGATATGAAGAACGCGGAATGACCTACGATCGCAATCCTTCGAGAGCTCCCGTAGAGAGCAGGGAGAAGGGGAGCAACATACGTTCCTATAAGATTTCATCAAGGAACGCAACTGATCTTAGAAAATATAAAAATGGAGTGTCGGGAAAAAGACGCTTTATGACCGAGGGCGATTTTGCGACCTACTACAAGGCGACTCGCGAATATACACCCGAGGCAAACGTAGAGCTCGACACGACCATACTGCTTCAAAAAATAGATAGAGCAAGATACAAAAAAGAAAGCATTCCTGTTAAAACTCAAAAGAATGACATCAAAAAGAAGCTCAGGGAAGAGGCGGACAGGAACAATCCCAAGAAAAAGGGCTATCATTCTGAAAGGCAAGACGTGAAAAAAACGAACGTAAGCAAAAGCGCGTCCTCGAATATCAAGAGGATGGCAAAGCAGGCAGCTAAGGAATGGATTCCTCTCGAGGAAAGACACGAGGAGAGAATCGTTGAAGGAAGCAAAACGAAGCTTCCGATGGGAGTAATTTTTGCAATAATTGTGATTACCGTATCTCTTCTTTTAATTGTTGGCTCGTCGGTTTTATTAGGATCGGCAAGAAACGAGCAAAACGAGCTTAAGGAAGCCATTGAGGATCTCGACTTTGAGATCGCGGAGCTTAACACCGAGCTCAACAAGAGAAACGAGAGCATAGATATTGAATATTTCGCAGAAAGAGTTCTCGGCATGATAAAGCAAGAGCACGTTACTGCGGAATACGTACAAAGCAACAAAACAGACGGAGTGGAGAAGCACGAAACGAGTAGGGCTTCATTTGCTTCTCTTATACAATGGATTTTTCAAAGCCGTAAATAATTTGAAAAATCATAAAGCATGCCTTCTCTGAATAAGATGAAGAAGGCAGATTTCTTTCCATTTGCCACACTTGAAAAACGGTGAAGAGCAGGCCGAACGTCTTTCGTGGAGGTTAGACGAGCGGCACGGAGCAAAAGCAACGGCCCATTTGCTTGAATCCGGCTCTCACCGTTTATTTTTCGTATTTAGGAAAGAAGCTGGTAAAAAAGAAAGAGGAGCGTGATGAATTGAATAATATGTCCATAAGTCACGAAAGATTAAAAAGAGCAACAATAGTGCTTGTTGGGATATTGCTGGTATTTGCAATACTTCTCGGCAGGATTTTTTGGATACAAACAATAGATTTTGATAAATATCTCAAAAAAGTAATAGATCAAATGACTACACAGTCAAGCGTGTCCGCCGAGCGCGGTACGATCTACGATAGGAACGGCAACGTTCTTGCGACTAACATTACGACCTACCGTGTGTTCATTTCGCCCTCATCGATTCTTTCGAATCAGGAGGACGCAATAAGAAACGGAGAGAGTGTGAACTATGCCGAGCACATTTCACGCGGACTTTCCGAAATATTGGGTGTTGAGTATAGCACGGTTTATCACCAAACAACGCTCACCAAATATCTCGATAGAACGATTGCCAAGAACGTTATGGATGAAAAAGCCGATCAGGTTAGAAAATTCATTGACGATAACGGCTATCATAATATGATATATCTTCAGGCAACGAGCACGAGATATTATCCCAATGCGTCGCTCGGCTCGGCGGTGATTGGATTCACCAATGCGGACGGCGACGGAATTTACGGCTTGGAATCTCAGTACGACGAGGTGCTTGCGGGCAGCGACGGATATTACGTTACCGCGCGCGACTCATTTGGAAACGAGATGCCGTATGAATACGAAAGCTACATTCCCGCTCAGAACGGTGGGAATCTTACAACAACGATAGATGCTTACATTCAAAGTGTTCTCGAGGAGCAGCTCCTTGCGACCGTTGCCGAATGTGGAGCGCAAAACAGAGCCTGCGGCGTTGTAATGGACGTTGAAACGGGCGCAATCCTTGCGATGGCGACGGTACCCGGCTTCAATCTCAACGATCCGTGGAAGCTCAATGAGTACTACTCACAGTTTCTCATAGACGACGGTCTTGTGGAGGGGACCGCCGAATATGATGAAACAAAGCAAAAGTATCTTCTTGATATGTGGAGAAACAAAGCTGTTTCGGATTCCTACATTCCCGGCTCTACCTTCAAGGTAGTTTCTTCATCAATGGCTTTGACCGAGAACGAGGTCAAGCTCAAGGGCGACGACGTCTTTTGCGGCGGCTCGCTCAACCTTTTCGGTCACACGATCCACTGTCACGTTTTATCGGGACACGGAACGCTCAGCTTTGCGCAGGGACTTGTTCAATCCTGTAACGTGTGGTTTATGACGATCGGTGAAAGACTTGGTATCAACCGTTTTTACAATTACTTTAGAGCGTTTGGCTATCTTGAAAAAACGGGCATTGACCTTCCGGGTGAAGGCAATAGCGTCATCAAGACGCAAAACGATATGACGGATCTCGACCTTGCGATTTACGCATTCGGTCAGAACTTTAATATCACACCCATTCAGCATATTGCGGCAATAACTGCTGTGGCAAACGGCGGATATTTGCTTCAGCCGTATCTCGTTGAGCAAATCACGGATAATAAAGGCAATATAACCTATCAGCACGAAACGAACGTAAAAAGACAGGTAATCAGCAAGGACGTTTGCGACGATCTTGCAGTTATTCTCGAGGAGGGCGTTTCGGGCGACGGCGGTGCGAAAAACGTTTACGTTGCGGGCTACAAGATAGCGGCTAAGACGGGAACGAGTGAAAAGAAGGGAACTGAAATCCGCGTTGATAACGTTGAGCCCTACATTTGCTCCTGCATCGCATTTGCTCCTGCGGACGATCCCAAAATTGCCGTGCTCATCATGGTTGACGAGCCGAGTCAGGGCGTTCTTTACGGAAGCGTTATCGCGGCTCCTTACATGGGCGCGATAATGGAAGCGGTTCTTCCTCACATCGGAGTTGAAAAGGACGTTTCCAAGGAAAACAGCGTTAAGGTGCCCTATCTCACGGGTATCTCGCTTGAAGAAGCAATAGCACAGGCCGAGTCCTTTGAATACGAGGTCATCGTTAAGGGTAACGGAAGCTACGTTACCTCGCAAATGCCCAAGGGAAGCTCGGTTATTGATAGAACCAATAAAATTATCACTCTTTATACGGATAACGAGCCCGAGGATCTAAGCGTTAGCGTTCCCGACCTTGTCGGAAAGGGAGCATACGCGGCAAATCAGATACTCGTCAATGCAAAGCTCAACGTTCGCATAGAGGGAACGGATAACTACATGAGTGGATCGGGTGCGATAGTAGTAGCGCAGTCGATACCGGCGGGCACCAAGGTGTCGCCCGGAACGGTGGTTACCGTAACGTTTAGATATTTGGATCCCGACGAATAAAGGAAGTTTAAAGTCATCTTATTTTTTGGAGGACTTATGACACTTCAGGATATTTGCAGGGGTGCAAAGATAGAATGTCCCAAGCATCTTTTAGAGCACACGGTCGCAGGGATAAGCTCGCGGACGTGTGAGATTAAGAATGATTATATCTTCGTTTGTCTTAGAGGAACTAAGACGGACGGACACAAATTCATCGCAGAGGCGTTTGAGAGAGGCGCCTTTGCGGTGGTAATAGACAATGAAGAATACGCTTGCGAAAATGCGATCTTGGTCGATGACGCAAGGAGCTCACTTGCAAGAATTATGAATGTTTTTTGTGGTGAGCCAACAAAAAAACTTAGATTTATCGGAGTAACGGGAACGAACGGAAAAACGAGCGTGTCCGTTATGATGAAAAATATATTGGACACACAAAAGATCCCCTGTGAGATAATAGGCACGCTCAATAATTCGTCCTTTTGCGGTAAAGCCGAAATTTCACAGGTAAATTTCACAACACCCGATCCTGAGGAGCTCTACCCAATGCTTCAAAGGATCGCGGATGCTGGAATCGGGCATGTGATAATGGAGGCAAGCTCGCACGCCCTCAAGCTCAAAAAGCTTGAGCCGATCGAGTTTGAGATTGGAATTTTTACAAATCTCACCGAGGATCACCTCGATTTCCACTTAACGATGGAAGATTATTTCAAATCGAAGCTCGAGTTATTTAGTAAGTGTAGAATTGGAATAATAAATATTGACGACGAATACGGCGAGCATCTTAGCAAAATAGCGCCGTGTAAGATAAAAACCTGCTCGATGAGCAAAAAATCCGATTATTTCGCCAAGATTCTGCGTGACTGCGGCGAGTCGGGAACACATTTTAGTGTGGCGAGCCAAGAGGGCGAGCTTGAGCTTAAGGTGAATATTCCGGGTAGGTTCTCAATTTTGAATGCTATGCAATCGTGCGCTTGCGCGATTGAATTAAAGATAGATAAAAACGTTATAGCGAGATCCTTTGAAAGCTTGAAGAACGTCAAGGGTAGACTTGAAAAAGTGGAGCTTTTTGAGGGTCGGGATTTTGCGGTCTATTTGGATTACGCCCACACGCCCGACGCGTTGCAAAAGCTACTTGATACGGTGAACTCCTTTAAGAAGGAGGGACAGCGAGTGGTTTTGCTCTTCGGATGCGGTGGCGATAGAGAACGGCAAAAGCGACGCCTTATGGGTGAGATTGCCGTAAAAAATGCGGATTTCGTGATAATCACGAGTGATAATCCGCGCTCCGAGGATCCGCTAAAAATTATAGAAGACATCTGTTCGGGTGCGTGTGAGCGCGAGCGCTACACAGTCATTCCCGATAGACGGACGGCTATTGAATATGCAATAGCAAATGCTAAGGCGGGGGACGTTATCGTCCTTGCCGGCAAGGGACACGAAAATTACGAAATTAATGCACGCGGTGTATTTCCGTTCGACGAGCGAGAGATACTTCGCACGATAGAAACTAAAAGGAGGAATGAATCATGAAGATTAAGCTCGGTCTTGGCCGTCTTACGGCTGATAAGGTTGCTGAAATTTGTGGCGGTACGCTTTATACCGTTGCTTGTGAAAACAAGGTTTTGTTTGAAACCGTTTGCACGGATTCACGCGAGGCAAATAACACGTCAATGTTCGTTGCGATTCGTGGCGAAAGAGTTGACGGTCACTCATTCATTCCGAATGTAGTTCAGCTCGGATGCCGTTGCGTTATCGCTGAAAGAGTACCCCTTGACGTAAAGGGTATCGCGGTCATCCTCGTACAGGACTCCGTTCGTGCGATCAGAGATATTGCCGAATACGTAAAAAGTCAGGTGGACGTTAAGACCGTTGCCGTTACCGGCTCCGTTGGTAAGACGACCACAAAGGAGTTCATCTCCGCAGTTCTTGATAGAAAATTCAATCTCTATAAAACAACAGGAAACTTCAATAGCACCATCGGTATGCCCATGAGCATGCTCGAGCTCAGCCAAAGAAATGACACAGCCGTGTTTGAAATGGGTATGAGCGGACTCGGTGAGATTGAATACATGAGCGAGGCGGCACAGCCCGACATCGCTGTTATTACCAATATCGGCTCCTCCCACCTTGAGGCACTCGGCTCAAGAGAGAACATCCGCCGTGCAAAGATGGAGATAACCGCAGGTCTTAAGGACGGTGGCACACTCTTCCTTAATGGTGACGAGCCCCTTCTTGTCGGACACGAAAGCGAAAGATATAACGTTCTTTACT
>JAZRCO010000028.1:0-15384 GCA_045659855.1 Eubacteriales bacterium
AAGACAACCGATGGTAAGCTCCGTGTTATCGCCGAGGGCTTTTCAAGAGCAGTTGTTGAGGAGTACAAGGATTTTGCCAACTATCGCATAGCGCAGGTAATTTGCAAGACTCTCTCCATTGACGATCCCGACTCCATTAGAGTTGAGGCGCTCGCTCGCGAAGCAATCTCAGCAGTTGAGAAAATGACGGGCTTTTTGCCCGCGCCCGCAAAGGAATCCATTGCGGCTATGAAGACCATCAAGAATCCCGGTGCGCTTGCCGATTTTATCGCTTCCAATATTCTCGTTAGACACACCGATAAGCAGGAGATCCTTGCTTGCTTTGAGCCCCTTGCCCGTCTTGAGAAGCTCATTCTTCTCATCGAGGAGGAAACAGCTTTGCTTGAATGCGAGAGCTTGATTCACAAGGAGGTCCGTGCAAGACTTAACCAAAACCAAAAGGAATACTACTTGCGTGAGCAGCTCCGAGTTATCAAGGAGCAGCTTGGCGACGTTGCCGAGAGCGACGAATACTACGACCGCATCCTTGATATGAAATTCGAGCCCGAAATCGAAGCTAAGCTCTTAAAGGATGCCGAGCGCATGGCTCGTCTTCCCTTTGGCTCTGCTGAGCTTTCGGTTATGAGAACGTATTTTGATACCGTTCTCGATATGCCTTGGAATACTTCCACAAAGGATCGCACCGACGTTGCGGCGGCATCCAAAATTCTCGAGAGAGATCACGACGGCCTTGAGGACGTTAAAAAGAGAGTCCTCGAATTTCTTGCCGTTAAGGAGCTCAATCCCGATCTTAAAAACCAAATTATTTGCCTTGTTGGCCCTCCCGGCGTTGGTAAAACGTCCATTGCGGCTTCCATTGCAAGTGCTATGAAGCGCAAATACGTTCGCGTTTCCCTCGGCGGTGTTCGAGATGAGGCGGACGTTAGAGGTCATAGAAAAACCTACGTTGGCGCAATGCCCGGTAGAATAATCAACGCACTTATTCAAGCGAAGGTGAACAATCCCCTTATTTTGCTTGACGAAATAGACAAGCTCACACGCGATGCTCACGGAGATCCCACTTCAGCACTTCTTGAGGTGCTCGACTCCGAGCAAAATAAATCCTTCCGCGACCACTTTGTTGAGCTTCCCTTCGATCTCTCAAATTGCTTCTTCATCGCAACCGCGAACACTCTCGATACTATTCCCCGTCCTCTTATCGACCGAATGGAGATAATCGAGATCAAGATATACACCAAGAGAGAAAAGATGAATATCGCAAAGAATCATCTTATTCCCAAGCAGTTCAAGCGCCACGGTCTTAACAAAAGAGCTCTTAGAATCACCGATACGGCTCTTGAGGATATCATCGACTTCTACACTCGCGAGGCGGGCGTTCGTAACCTTGAGAGAACGATCGCATCCCTTTGCCGCAAGGCGGCTCACGAAATAGTTGCAAATGGCGTTAAGAGCGTTAACATCAAGCGTGAGAACCTCTCAAAGTATCTCGGTGAGAAGAAATTTACTCCCGAAAAGATCGAGGAATGCAACGAGATCGGCACGGTAAACGGACTTGCCTATACCGAGCTTGGCGGCGATATGCTCAAGATTGAGGTATCCGCTCTTGAGGGCACGGGCAAGATTGAGCTCACAGGATCACTTGGCGAGGTAATGAAGGAAAGTGCACAAATCGCTATCAGCTACGTGCGTTCCATCGCTAAGGATTATAACATCCCCACCGACTTCTACAAAACCAAGGACATACATATTCACGCACCCGAGGGCGCAGTGCCCAAGGACGGTCCCTCCGCAGGTGTTACAATGGTGACCGCACTCGTGAGCGAGCTTGCGGGCATTCCCGTTCGCCGCGATATCGCTATGACGGGTGAGATAACCCTTCGCGGCAAGGTGCTTCCCATTGGCGGTCTCAAGGAAAAAACAATGGCGGCTTACAATGCGGGCGTGAAGACTGTTCTCATTCCCGAAGCAAATCTCAAGGATATTAACGATATCGATCCTCTCGCACGCGAGAATTTGCAATTCATTCCCTGTAAAACTCTCTCCGACGTGCTCGACAATGCGCTCGTGAAGCTCGATCTCGACAGGATACTTGAGGAGACACTTCCAAACATTTCAAGCGCCGACAAGACCTTAAGTGGCGCAACTATATATAGAAAGTAGGCACAAAATGGCAGTTAACGTTCAAAACACCAATCTTCGCATCAGTGCGGGATTCGCAAAGCAATTCCCCACCGATCCTATGAAGCAGGTGGCTTTTTCGGGGCGCTCCAACGTTGGAAAAAGCTCCCTCATTAACACCATCCTCGGCAGAAAGAATCTCGCAAGAGTTTCTTCAATGCCCGGCAAGACCATAACCATTAACTTCTACGACGTTGACAAGAAGCTCTTTCTGGTTGACCTCCCCGGCTACGGCTATGCCAAGCGCCAATTTGAAAACAAGCAGGTTTGGTCAAGTCTCACAGACGGCTATTTCACACAAAATAAAAACATCGACCTTCTCTCCCTCGTTGTTCAGCTTGTAGATTGCAAGGTCGGTATCACAAATGATGACGCAATGATGATTGATTTCCTTAATCAAATGGATATTCCCTACATCATCGTTGCCACAAAGGTGGACAAGCTCAACGCAACCGATAGAACTGCTCAGCTTGAAAAAATTTCAAACGATGAGCTTCTCAAGGAAGGCACGCTCGTTATCCCCTTTTCCTCGCATACAGGTGCGGGTAAAACCGAATTGTTAAAGGAAATCTTCAAATACACCAATCTTTAAGGAGGTAAAAAATGTTTCAAGGATTATTTCAAATGCTCCCAGCAATTTTGCTAACGATCCCCCCGGCGCTCATTTCCCTCTCGTTCCACGAGGCGGCGCACGGCTTCGTAGCTAACAAGCTCGGAGACCCTACTGCGAAAAACCTAGGAAGAATAAGCTTAAATCCAATGAAGCATTTTAATTTGTTCGGCTTTATTGCCTTGGTGTTATTTAGAGTAGGTTGGGCGCATCCCGTTCCCATCAACACAAGAAACTTTAAAAACCCCAAGTCGGGCATGGCTTTGAGTGCGGCGGCAGGGCCCATATCCAATCTTTGTCTTGCAGTTGTATTTGCACTCTTTATCAAGCTCACGTACACAATCCTGCCGATTTTGAACATTAAGACCGAGGCCGCGTTCCTTATATTGTCATTATTGCTTATTATGCTTGAAAACGGTGTAATAATCAACGTGAACCTCGCATTGTTCAATCTCATTCCCATTCCGCCCTTTGACGGCTCGAGAATCGCCTTTTATTTCTTGCCCACAAAGCTCTATTTCGACGTTATGAAGTACGAAAAATACATCATGATCGGTTTCATTCTTTTGTTCTCAATGGGTGGCTTTGGCGCAAAGCTCTCCGTTTTCGCCGATTGGATAATCAATATTCTTTACAAAATTTTGCAGGTACCGTCAATTTTCTATTAATCTAAGGAGTTTTCTTGATGGAAAGCATTACTTATAGACTCGATCAGTTTGAAGGCCCTCTCGACCTCCTGCTGACGCTTATTCACAAAAACAAAGTTAATATTGAGGATATTCCCATCTCCTTGATTTGCGATCAGTATATGCAATATATTACCGAGGCGCAGCAAATGGATATGGAGATCGCCTCGGAATTCATAGTAATGGCAAGCGATCTTATGCTTATCAAGAGCAAGCTCCTGCTTCCCCGTGAAAAGGAAGAGGAGGAGGATCCGAGAAAGCAGCTTTCCGATGCCCTTCTCCGCTATCAGCAGGCAAAGGAGGCGGCATCTAAGATGCATCCTCTCTACGCAATGTTTTCGGGCAGACAAATTAAGGATACCGACGAGATTTCAGTCGATAAGACCTTTGTTGCCGATCAGGACGTCGAAAAGCTCTACAAAGCGATGCGCCGCATCGTTGACTTTAACGACGCTCTTGAGCACGCTCAAAAGAATGCCTTTACACCAATGATTGCAAAGCCGATCGTTCCCGTTGAGCATAAGATATTGCAAATTATGACGCGACTCAACACAAGTCGCTATCAAACGCTTGAGGATTTTGTGAGCGATAGCGTTTCGCTCCCCGATATGATAGCGATATTTATCGGCGTTCTTGAACTTGTAAAGACAAAGCGCATCCTTCTCGTCGAGGACGAGGAAGATTATGAAAGACAGGACAATTACGGTCTTAATACCGTTTTCACACTCAACGAGAATTATGTTCCCGAGGAAGAAAACGAAGAAAATACTAACGACGAGGAGAACAAGTAATGGAAGATGTTAAGGTTCCCGAAAATGAAGCAATTGAAATAAAAAATCCCGCCGCGGTCATTGAAGCAATCATGTTTGCCGCGGGATATCCCATGAAATACGATAAGCTTGCGGAAACGCTCCATATCACACCCAGCGAGGTTAAAAGACACGTTAGCGAGCTTGCCGAAAGGTATAACGACGACAATCACGGCATAATGATACTCATGTTCCCCGAAACGTGCCAGTTTTGCACCAAGGAGCAGCACCTCTCCCTAATCAAGGAGGCGCTCGGTATCAAGCGCGGTGGCAATCTTTCAAACTCCTCTATGGAGGTTCTTGCCATTGTTGCGTACAATCAGCCCGTTACAAGAAGCTTTGTTGACCTCGTTCGTGGAGTTGACTCGAGCTATGCTATGAACAGTCTTATTGACAAGGCACTCATCGAGGCGACGGGTAGACTTGATGCGCCCGGTAGGCCCATGCTCTACTCCACCACCGATAAATTCCTTCGCGTTTTCGGTATCAGCTCCGTTAACGAGCTTCCCGAAATCGAGCTTCTCCGCGCAAGCGAGGAGCAAATGGAGATTATGGCTCCGGGTGAGGAGCTTGTGGAGGAATAATCCCATAGCCGTTAAGCATTTGATTTCAAAGGAGGTAGATGCATATTATAGCTTTATATATAATTCTCGGACTGATCCTGATGATCACTCTCATGCTCTCCCTCAGGGTCAATTTGCACGTGATTTATGAGGATGAATTGAGCGTGTATTTGCGCGTTCTATTCTTCAAATATTACCTATATCCCGAAAAAGCAAAGAAATTTAGCGCAAAAAAGCACGATAAAAAGAAGAAAAAGGAAAGTGCAAAAAAGACGGCAATAAAACAAGTGGAGAATGGCGAGCAAAAATCGACCCTACTTAGCAAGCTAAATCTCGTCAAGGAGATCCTCTCCGTATTTGTAAAGAGCTTTCCCAAACATCTTCACGTTAAGGTTGCACGGCTTCACGTCAAGGTGGGTTCGCCCGATGCGGCTCAAACTGCGATCCTCTACGGTGCAATCTCGGGCGTGGTTGCGGGTATTGTCGAGCTCATCGACTCATATACCCGTCTTAAGCCACTCTCAAGCAACTCTATTTGCGTTGATCCCGACTTCACCGCCGAGGAAAGTGAGGTCAAGATCAATATCGTCTTATCCATCAGCTCCTTCGGTGCCATCGTCACCTTGGCAAAGGCATTTTGGAGATATACCGTACTTAAAAATAGTAAACTAACCGAAAGGAATTAGAATAAATATGGCAAACGAAAACAGATTTGATTCAATGTTTAAATCATCCTTTGAAAACATCAAGGGTATGCTCGATTCCAATACCGTTGTTGGCTCTCCCATCGAGCTCTCTAACGGAACTACCATCATTCCCATCTCCAAGCTCAGCGTTGGATTTGCAACGGGCGGCGTGGACACCGGATCACAGCCCCAAAAGGCAAATAAATTCGGCGGTGGCGGTGGCTCGGGCATGAGCGTTACTCCCGTTGGATTTTTGGTTGTTGACAAAAACGGAAGAACTGATTTCGTAAGCGTTGAGGGTAAGGGCACTCCCGATCCCGTTGAGCAGGCATGCGACCTTCTCGATCGCACTCCCGAGATCATTCAAAAGGTTAAGAACATCTTTGACGGCACAGCAAACGAGCCCCAAGAGGTCGTTGTTGAGGAAATCAAGAAGTAAATAAGAATAAAAAACCGCCTCGGTGAATATATTGTTCCGAGGTGGGTTTTTATGAAGAAATATATCAAAATTATAGCATTTTTTGCCGTTTTTGCGTTCGCTTTCTCGTCTTTCCAAATCATTGGAATGGGAGAGTCGGCACAAATCCCTACTCTTTCAGCGAGAGCGGCTTGCTTACTTGACGAAAACGGACGGCTCATTTACGGCAAAAATGAAAACGTGAGAATGCCCATGGCATCGACCACGAAGATCATGACGGCACTCGTTGCGCTTGAAAGCGGCTTGCCGCTTGATACCGTGATCAAGATTCCCAAAGAGGCAGTCGGTATTGAGGGTTCTTCCCTATATCTTGCACAGGGCGAGGAGATAACACTCGAGGCACTGCTATACGGCTTGCTCCTTTGCTCGGCAAACGATGCGGCGATTGCAATCGCTATAGCTACCCACAAAACGGTTGAGGGCTTTGTCGAGAAGATGAACGAAAAGGCAAACGAGATCGGTCTTCTCAACACAAAGTTTGTCAATCCCCACGGACTTCCAAGCGAGGGGCATTACACTACCGCACTTGAACTAGGTTATTTGATGGCTCATTGCATTAGAAACGAAAGCTTTCTCAAGATATCGGGATGCCGCAAAATCGTCTTTCCTAAGCATCTTGAGGGTGTGCGCGTAATGATCAACCACAACCGTCTTCTCAGCGAAAATATAGGCGTTATTGCGGGCAAGACGGGCTTTACAAAAAAGAGTGGACGCTGTCTTGTCAGCTGTGCTACGCGCGAGGGGTTAAACCTGATTTGCGTTACTCTTGACGCACCGAACGATTGGAGCGATCACAAGAGCTTATTTGAGTTTGGCTACGGAGCATATCAAAAGCTGGAGCTACCGTCGATCACTCGAAAAATCCCACTTATCTCGGGCACTCGGAGTGAGGTTGAGGTTTCGTCAACTCCCCTTTCCGTAATCATCCCGAAATCGTTTGATGAGATTGAGGTAAAAATCGAGTCACCGAGCTTTCTCTTTGCGGGACTTTGCAAAGGAGAAATGATCGGTCGGGTGGTATATTCATATAATGGCAAAATTCTTGCGACCTCACCACTCGTTTTATGCGAGGATGCACAGAGAATCAAATATAGATTCAATCTATTCGAATGGCTTAAAAATTTATTTAATATAAGGACAAATTAATGGAAAAAATAAGACTTCAAAAATTCTTCACCGATTGCGGAGTTCTCTCCCGCAGAGCGGCCGAGGAAGAAATAAAAGCAGGAAAAGTTAAGGTTAACGGTGTTGTGGCTCAGCTCGGCGACAAGATCGATCCAAGCGAAGACGTTGTTGAATACCGTAGCAAACGCGTTATGCCCAGCAATGACAAGAAATTCGTGTATATCTTGCTCAACAAGCCCTGTGGCGTGGTTACGAGCGCCAAGGACGAAAAAGGCAGAACCTGTGTTACCGACCTTGTGAAATGTGGAACGCGCGTTTATCCCGTTGGAAGACTCGACCTCAATTCTCAAGGACTCATTCTCATGACGAACGACGGCGAGCTAACCAACAAGCTCACGCATCCAAGACATGAGATTCCCAAAATATACGAGGTTGACGTGGTGGGCAAGGTTACCACCGAGCAGTTGACCGTGCTCAACAGCTCTATGACGGTGGACGGATACATTATCCTCCCCGTTAAGACCGAATTTATCTCCAAGAACGAAAAATACACCACGCTTCGAATGACGCTTTTCGAGGGTAGAAACCGTCAAATCAGAAAAATGTGCGATCAGGTGGGGCTTAAGGTTGCCAAGCTGACTCGAGTGGCAATTGGAAAGATCACTCTTGACGATCTCGCTATCGGAAAATGGAGATATCTCACCAACGAAGAAATTAAATTGCTTAAAAAATAGGAAAACGGACTTATTTAGTCCGTTTTCCTATTTTTTTACGTATGCCACACGGTCATTGCCCGAATAATCCTTGATTATATCGCAGCGGTATCCGTGTTTTTTTGCTATCGCTCTAAGACTCTCTCCCTGATCGTATCCGATTTCGAAAAGAAAAAAGCCGTCATCTTTCAAATAGACCGAATAATCCGAGATTATCTTGTTATAGAATATAAGGCCGTCCTCTCCGCCGTACAATGCCGCATAGGGCTCGTTTTTCACCTCAGGAGCGAGAAGTGCTATCACCTCGGGGCGAATATAAGGGGGATTGGATAAAATCGCGTCAAAGCGCATTTCTCCAAGCAATTCACCCTCGGTCAACACGTCAAAGAGCATATGCTTTGCCCTTTCCTCCACGCCGTTTAGCTTGGTATTTTCCCTTGCAATGTCCAAGGTTTTTGGAAATTTATCCACCATAACGGCACATGTATCCTGTCGCTCGGCAAGCGTTGAGATGGCAATACATCCGCTACCCGTGCAAAGATCGACAAAGTGCGCATCCCTTGGCAAAAGCTCGATCGCTTTTTCAACGAGGATCTCGGTATCCGCTCGAGGAATCAAGCAATCCTCGTTTACAATATACGTTTGGCGGTAAAAATCCCACTTTCCGACGATATATTGCAAGGGATAGTGCGATTCCCTCTTTTTAAGAGCCACCTCAAGTGCGTCGCCGTCTATTTCATGGTCGCGATGACTCAGTATATATGAAATTTTCTCATTTGTAAAGCTTTCAATCAGTACTCGCGCCTCAAATTCATATTCCTCGGGCGATATCCTTGAAAGTCTTGATAACAATTCGTTATATGTCATACGCTTCCTCATAAAATTTACAACTTTTTTTAATAAAAATATTGCATTTTTTCAAATTTATGTTATACTGTTAATGGAAAATATTGATATGGAGGTTTGTCAAATGGAAAAAAGAACAAATTATGGCAAGATTATAGCTATAACAATCGCTATCATTGCAGCTTTCACAGCAATGGCTTACGTGGTTTATAAGTTTTACGTAAAAACTCTCTCCAAAGTATATGAAAACGATGAGGAGTGTGACGATCTCTTCCTTGAAGAGGACGACACATGCGAGTGCGAATGCGTTCAGTGCGATGCATTAGACGCTGAATAATTTATTTTTGCCAAATCAAAGACCCTTTAATTAAAGGGTCTTTTTTTGTTTCTATTATTTTCTTAGCTTTTGAACGCGAACGTCGGTTCCCAAAAAGCTCAAAATGTGGTATTCTCCAAATAAGCGGCTCGTGATTCTATCGTTATACTTGCTCTTGATTTCTTCGCTTGTAAGATTAGTGCTCACGATTGTGGGCTTCTTGCGGCTAAGGCGATCGTTGAGAACATTATAGAGCACGGACACCGAGAAGTTATTCACCGTTTCAGTGCCGAGGTCGTCGATGATGAGAAGGTCGCATTCGAAATATCTCTCGATGAGCTCGTTTGGATCGTTGGAATAGTTCTTAAAGCGCTCCGTTTCAAAGGTGGAGAAAAGATCGATGGCGCCCGTGTAGAACACGTCGCTTCCCTTTTTGATTATCTCGCCCGCGACCGCGCTTGAAAGGTGCGTTTTGCCAAGGCCCGTAGCGCCCATCATGAGAACGCTTTTGGAGGATCTCGCATCGAAGGTGCTTGCATAATCCTTCAAAAACTCAACGTTTTGTTGCATTCTATCGTGGAATTTTGCATTATTTGAATAGTAATCAAGAGAGAAATTATCAAATCTTTGCTCTCTAACAAGCGATGCAAATCCGCTATTCTCGATTCCCGCAAGCGTGAGTGCCTCTCTCATACAAGAGCACATGGTATTATCAATAAATCCGGTATCGCCGCATTTTTTACATTCGTACTTAACGTCGGAATAATCCGCGGGATATCCGTTTGCAAGGAGTATTTCCGCACGCAATGCTTGGAGATTCTCGTTCTTTTCTCTAATCTCGGTAAGCTTTGCCTTATAGTCGCCTCCCGACAGAGATATAGAGAAAATATCAAGGCCCGTCATTGAAAGCTCACGGTCAATTCTCGCTATATCAGGAATTCTTGAGTGAAGCTCGATTTCCCTTTCTCTTGCCCTTTGTCTTGCGATGAGATATTTTTGGGAATACTCATCGTATATTTTTTTATAGATTGAATTATTGTAAGACATAATATCTCCTATTATTTTTCGGAATAGCTACGGTTGAGAGCCGCCTCAAAGAATTCGTCAAGGTCGAAGGATGAGCCCGATTCCGCCTTTGCTTGCGCTCTTTCTTCCATGATTCTTTCAACGTCGGCAATCGTTCTCACACCGTCGGCATACCATTTTTCAAGGATGGCATTCGCATAAGGAACCGAGGGCTGATTTGTTGCGCCCACTGTGATCTCATATGCTTTTTCAATGACTTCAAAGTCAAATTTGAAATTGTTGATCCAGTTATCAAGTTGCTTTTTTTCCTTGGATGTGAGCTTGCGAGTTCCAAGACCGAATATGCTCTTTATCTTGCCCTCGACGGCACTTCTCTCCTGTCTTGCGTAAAGCCCCTCTTGGAGCACTGATGCCTGTGTAAAGCCCTCGTCAAGGCAGGAAACTGCCAATTTTTCAATATATCGCATAGATTTTTGATCTATTCTTGCGCAGTAATGCATAAGCACGAGTATGTAGTCGCTATCAAGTCCGAGATAGTCCACAAGTCCCACTATTACCCTAATATCGCTTGCGGTAAATATCTTGCCGAGGATATTTTGGCATTCGTCGATAAGACCTACAACGTACTTATTCTTTTCGATCAAAGCATTGAGCTCCTTGGTCGTGTATTGAGGGATCTCACTCACCTTTGCTCTCTTGGGTGTTGTGCCATCCTCCCTTGATTCAACCTTGGTTGCGCTCTTTTCAGCCGCAGCGGATTCGCTTGCGCCAAGGGAAAGGATGCCCGTGCCCCTCCAAAAGGAGATGGAGCTTTCAATTTCGCTATCGCTCACGTTCAATGCCGAGGCAAGCTCGCTAACGTGATTGTCCTCTCGATACTTGTCCGCGGACGCGATGAGAAGAAGCACCTTTATATCGAACTTCTTGGCTTTATCCACGCACGAGAGCACACCTGCGGGCAAAACGCAAAGTGAATCACCGTAATTTATCTTTATCTTATTATTCTTGTCCATATCAGTTAAAGCCTTCGTCTCTATTAGCTATTCTATAGTTGAGAGTCATGAGGGAATCTCCAAGGTGAACGTTTTCAACGATAACGCTCTCGCCAAGTCCGTCAAGGTCCTGTGAGGTGAAATTCCAAATGCCCACGATATCAGTTTCGGCTATTCTTTGTGCCATTTCAAGCGCATATTCCTTGGGAAGCGTGAGCACCGCCATATCAACAGTGTGAGTTGCGGTATATCTCTCGAATTCATCGATGTGAAGAATCGGAATATCATTTACGCTCGTTCCAACAAGGGATGGATCGTTATCGAATATAGCGACAACATCAACGCCCCTCTTTTCAAACATCTCGTTCTTTGCGAGCGCGCGACCAAGGTTACCTGCACCGATAATTATCGCTTGTAAGCCCGCTCCTACACCGAGAAGCTCGCAAATTCTCGCATAGAGATAATTAACGTTGTATCCGTATCCCTGCTGACCGAAGCCGCCAAAGCAGTTGAGGTCCTGTCTAATTTGAGATGCGGTCACGTTCATTCTTCTTGAAAGCTCAGCTGAGCTTATTCTCGTTTTTCCCTCTCTAATGAGAATTCTAAGATATCTAAAGTATCTCGGAAGTCGCTTGATAACTGCGGGGGAAACGTTGTTTTTATCAAATGTGATCGCTTCGTCAGCTGTATTCATCAAATCTTTTTCTTTCATGGTTAATCCTCTCTAAATAATTATCGTCGTTAATATCAGGGTTTTCCACAGGCAAAAGCTCAAAAATGCCCTTAAAATGCCTTGAATTGCTTGGTTTTCCACAGTTTCCACATAGTTTTCCACAAGTGACTGTGGAGAAATTTGTCAAACTCAGTCGAGTGGTGAATAGGCACTTGCGTTAAGAAAAGTATCCGCAAAATTGCCTTTTTTATATTCATAATAGCCGGCGAGGGCTATCATTGCGCCGTTATCTCCGCAAAGAGATTTGCTCGGCATTGCAATCGAAACACCCCTCTTTTCACACAGTCTTAAAAGACTGCTGCGAAGGTGCGAATTCGCCGCAACACCGCCCGAAAGTGCAAACGCGGTCGCTTGGCTCTTATCAAGAGCCGCATCTACCTTTTGGGTTATCGCCTTGACCACACAGTCGGTATAGGATGCCGCCACGTCTGCGTAGCTTATTTGCATTCCCTTTTGAGTGTTTGAGTTGATATAGTTAAGGGCGCTTGTTTTAAGGCCGCTAAACGAAAAATCAAGGTTATCTCCGTGCAATGCGGGAGATGGGAATTTGATTGCCTTAGGGTCACCCTCATAAGCGAGCTTATCGAGTGCCGCACCGCCGGGATAGGGCATTCCCATTACTCTTGCTATTTTGTCAAACGCTTCGCCCGCGGCGTCATCGCGTGTAGTACCGAGCTCATCAAAATCCGCATAGTCGCGAATATGATAGATCGAGGTATGTCCACCCGATACAACGAGAGCCAAAAACGGCGGTTTCAGGTCGGGAGATTCAAAATAAGCTGCCGCAACGTGTCCCTTTATATGGTCAACGGGCACAAGCGGAATATTGTTTGCAAACGCAAGTGATTTTGCAAAGTTTACGCCGACAAGCAATGCGCCAATAAGACCGGGCGAGCTTGTAACGGCTATCGCATCGAGGTCCTTAAGCGTTATGCCCGCAACTTCGAGCGCCTCGTGAGTTATGCGGGACACCGCCTCGATATGTGCTCTACTTGCGATCTCGGGCACGACTCCACCGTAAAGACGGTGAATATCAATTTGTGAAGCCACGATGTTTGACCTTATATACGGCTTTTCATCTACTATCTCTACGACGGACGCACTCGTTTCGTCGCAGGAGCTTTCCATTCCTAATATATACATAAATAACTTCCTGTTCTTAATTTTTTACCATTACAAGAGCATTCTCGGTGGGATCGGTATAGAAATTCTTTCTTGTACCGAGAACGGCAAATCCGAGCTTGCTATAGAGCGCGATGGCCCCCTCGTTACTCTCTCTCACCTCAAGGGATATGGACGTCACTCCGCGCCTTGAGCACTCATCTAAAACACCATCAAGAACGCTTTTGGCACAGCCCCTGCGCTTATATCGGCAATCGGTTGCAACGTTGATTATTTGCGCTTCGTCGAGCACCGTGGTAACAGTACAGTATGAAGCAAGCTCACCATCGACGAGCATTACAACGCAAAAATTTTTTTCATCAAGAAACAATTCAAGCGCATTCTCGCTCCAAGGAGAAGAACACGTTTCCCTCTCGAGCGAAGCGACGAGCGAAAGATGTTCCTTTTTGGCTAAGAGTATTTCCTTCATTTCTTCAAAAAGCTGAATTCGACGGGAATGGAGTCGTCATTATCAATCCACTCGTTAACGTCGATCACTCTAAAATTATCCTTATCGTCACGGATCACTACGAAGGCAATACCCGCATTAATGACCTGACGCTTGCACATCATACAGGAGTCGCATCCGGGAACGAGCTTTTCGCTTCTCGGATCAACGCAAGCCATATAGAGAGTTGCTCCAAGCATTTGGTCTCTAGGCGCCGCTATGATGGCATTCGCCTCGGCGTGAACCGAACGGCAAAGCTCATATCTCTCGCCACTCGGAATGCAAAGCTTTTCCCTCATACAAAACTGAAGCTCATTGCAGTTCATTCTTCCGCGAGGAGATCCGTTATATCCCGTAGAAATAATAACGTCGTTTTTAACGATAATCGCTCCGTATTTTTTTCTCATACACGTGCTTCTTTCAGCAACGGTTTGAGCTATATCAAGATAATAGTTCTCTTTTGAAATTCTATCCATGATTACCTCTTTAAAGGAAAATAGTTATACATAGTATATTATAAAATAAAACGCTAATAAAATCAAGTGGGTTTTACAAATTTCGCTAAAAGATGTTCGCAAACAAAAAAGAAATACGCTCTTTTAACAAAAATATATAAAATCGCGTATTTCTATTTGATTAGTATTAAATTTTTAATCAAAAGTTATTTATCTTTAACAAATAAAGATATTATACCACATATCATTCCCAATGTCACCGAAGCAATTGAAGCCAATTCGGGCAAATCGCTGTCAAGACCTATCGGAGCTAAAATCAACCAAATACCCAACAATAATAAAATAATAGCCATAATTTGCATTTTTTTCATTTTCAGTACTCCTTTTAAAAATTCAAGCTTATTGTTATTGATCAAATATGTAATAGCAAATACCATACCGATTCCCACAAGAACCCATTTAATTGCATTCTCGCAAAAATAAAGAAATTCACCACCCACAAATATGCTAATGATATACACAGCTATAGCAATTAGTGATACTGTTGCAGTTGCAAGAATTACTGTTCTATTCGTCTTTGCAATACTTGCATCCTTCTCTATTTTTTGCTGTAGCCTTTCATCATCACCCAATAGCTCATCGATGCTCATCTTATAAACAGAACTCAGTTTTACTATACTTACTATATCCGGTAATGACTTTCCGTTTTCCCAATTAGATACGGTTTGTCTGGAAACCATTATACTCTGGGCAACCTGCTCCTGTGTTAGATTAGCATTCTCCCTGGCATTTTTTAATTTTTTCTCAATTCCCATATATTCGACCTCCACTGAAATGTATTATAACGAATTTTTTGGAGTTTGTCTATCAAAATGCTTTGACAAATGCTATAAAACATTGTCAAAAACCTTGTACATTGCCATAAATCTCATATAAAAGCTATTTGTTTTTGCTTTTTAAACAAAAAACTAATCAGATTTGCTTATTATAACACAAAAACCACAGAAAATCAATCTGTGGTTTTGTTTTTCTATTGATTTAAATTTCGGTTAATCAAGCAACCTCAACAGTTCCGTCTTCCTTAACTGTAATGGACATGCCGTCCTTAACGTAGTCAAGAAATTCTTCGCCAAGAGAGTCAACAACGGTCATCTTTGCTTTTTCATCGTTGAGCCAAACGTCCGCAATTACAACGCCTGCGCCTGCAAGTGAGTCGATGGGCATTGAGAAAAGCATTGCCGCTGGCTGACGTCCCATTGCGCATGCGCAATAAAGAACAAGTCCACCGGTTGTTGAGCCGATCGTTTGAGGAAGGCAAAGTGCCTTTCCTGCCATTTGCTTATTATAGAGATCGGGGTTGTTTTGGTCACCGCAGGTTGCCTTTTTGTCGCCAAACTGCAATGCGCCCTGGAATGAAGCAAGTGTGTTAAGTCCTGCGTGAGAAACTACCGCCTCAGCAGTTACGTTGCCGGGAGCAACTACTCTACCTTTAAATACCTTCATCTTATTTTACCCCCTTTGTGATTTGTTCAAGTATCTCCTCGTCCGTGTAGTAACGG
>JAZRCO010000029.1:0-1818 GCA_045659855.1 Eubacteriales bacterium
TGGCTACGATCCGACTTAGACCTGCAAGCGAGAAATAAAAACGATAGTATGCTATTCCATTAGTTTCGGCAGGGGTGTGGATAATATTACCGTTAATGTTGAATTCCTTCTTGGGAAGCTCCTTTGTGAGCTTGTCAAGAGAAAGCGTGGGCATCTTGGCGATCGCCTCAGGTGTATCTCTATCCATTGCCTCCTTGGTTCCGTCAACGAAACGCTTATGTGCGTTCTCCTTTACCTCATCGGAGAGCTCGGATGTATATTTTGCAACGGTTGCAAGGTGAGCTTCACTTGATTCTCTTTGTACGGGCACGAGGACTGAAATAGCTGTGATATCATTTTCAAAGAAGATCTCGCGGAGAAGATTTTCAAAGTAACCGTTATCGAGCTCGCTCTCGAATTTTTCAAAGGTTTCGTCGATCTCAAAATATGTATTGAGAGGCACGTTATAGAAATAATTGTTTGCGATATTGATAAATTCGTAGATGCAAAGACCTGTTACGGCATTTCTCTGCTCCTTCATTTTGAAGCGAGTTGATGAAATTTGAGAGAGCATGATCTCTTTATCAATGCCATTATCAATAATGCCCTGAATAGTTTCGTCGATTATATTCTTGATTGTGTCGCGGTGTTCTTTTTCGGTGTTGTATGCCGCAAAGCCCCAAGAGGTTTGAATATCATCACTTGAATCGTAGATATCCGCATCAGCCATAAGTCCGCTTGACGTGAGCGCTTTCTTAAGGGGGGAGGAGCTATTATCCATAAGATAATTTGCAAGGAGACCTGCTGCAAGCTGTCTTTCGGCATCGTTATACATACCAACATTATATGAGTAGATGATATTTGTCTTACCCTTTGTATCCTCGGAGGGAGAGATGGGATATTCGTGCTCGCAAATTCTATTATTAGGACCTTGAACGGTGTGCTTTATCTCACTTCTCTCTTGGGATGCGCCTGCAAGCCACTGATCGATGATATCGGTGTATCTATCGATATCCATATTACCGCGAAGGAAGAGCACGCAGTTTGCCGTGCTATAGTATTTTCTATATGCCGCAAGGTAGTTTTCATAGGTAAGCGAAGGAATAACACTCGGCTCACCACCGCTATTATACTTTTGGTAGGTATCGGGATAGAGGTCGGCAGTCATTGCACCATAGAGCTGACGCTGAATGGATGCGCCCGCACCCTGCATCTCGTTATAAACTACACCCTTGATATCGTAGCCGTCCTCCGCCTTTTCAATGTGCCAGCCCTCACGAAGGAACGTGCCCTCGGCAAGGATGGGATTGAATACTGCATCGAGATAAACCTTCATAAGATTCTCGAAATCATCGGGATTACAGGACGCACAGGGATACATTGTCTTGCCCTGGAAGGTCATTGCATTAAGGAAGGTATTCATTGAGTTCTTGAGCATAAAGAGGAAGGGCGAGTTCATTGGATAATTCTTAGATCCATCAAGAACGGAGTGCTCAAGTATATGGAATACGCCCGTTGAATCGTCGGGAATCGTTTTAAATGCCGCGCAGAAGGATTTTTCCTCCGTGCCCGAATCGATGTAGATAAGCTTTGCGCCGCTAATGTGGTCGTATTCGTAAACGTCATATCCGCAGGAGTCAAATCTTACCTTGTTGGTAAAAGTAAAGTTTTTCATAGTTTTCTCCTTTTATGTAAATAAATTTTCAACTTAGTTTTCGAGCATTATTTTTATGATCTCTTTGTCGGTTCCGCTCATTCCCTCTCTTGCGAGAAGACCAACGTTACGGATGGTGTTTTCAACACCCTTCTTGACGATACCGTCACCGCCGTAGAACTGCT
>JAZRCO010000030.1:0-2031 GCA_045659855.1 Eubacteriales bacterium
ACGCTTCCGCACCTGTCCTCGGTTACGTTCGTTGCGGCGATGGCTAAGAAGAAACAGAGGAGGTCATCGAGTATATCCGTCTCCCCGAAAGTTTAGTCGGAACGGGAGAGTTTTTCGTGCTGGTTGCAAAGGGCGACTCAATGATCGACGCGGGTGTGATCGAAGGCGACTACGTTGTTATTCGCAAGCAAAACATCGCAAGCGACGGAGATTACGTTGTTGCTCTCTATGAAGGACTTAACAATCTCAAGGAACTTGTCGTCGATAACGGCAGATACATTCTTCGCTCCTGCAACGAAGATAAGGAAAGCTATCCCGACATCTATCCGCGAGATCTAAAGATACAAGGAGTGGCGATCTGCGTAATGCACCGCTTGAAAAAAAGGAGGTAGTCAATGCCCCAAAAGAAATACGATCTTACCTCCGATAAAGGCAGATTTGAAAAAGATTTCAAGACAGAGGCTGATCGAAAGAAGCGATTGGATGAGATCGTCAATGCGGATTATAAGCAAAGAACCTTGCCGCAAAAGTACAAGCTTCCGACATTCGATTGCCCCGCTTGTCACGCGAGGAACATTATGTTCGCCGGTGATGCGGTGGCGAAGAACGAAACGGTTTTGTCTTTGCTTGAAGAGAACGGCATAGCCGATTACATTATCATTTGCCCCAAGTGTAAGCAATACATCGGTGTCCGTCGCCACGTCGGAACTGAAATGATTCATCGCGAATTTCGTTCTCTCGCGCCGTATATTCGATTCGAATACGCTCATGTTTTCAATCATAGAGTTACAGGCGTTTACGAAAATAACATTCTTCCTTCCGACGCGCTTGTGTTTGAAGGTGTCATTAATGATGAAATCGGAGATCGGCAAGAAGAAGGAAGACTAATTCATTGTGTTCTATCACCCAAGAAAGAACGTCCGAGGTCTCGATTCGAATACGCACCAAGCTATTATCAACATAGAATTAAATAACACATATTTTTAGTGATCCATCCTCCCATCTGTGAATATGGGATCATAAGGGTAGGTATCAGTTACATATCATCACACGCATAATCAGAATGAAAATTCTATTATGTTTTGTTGTGGCGGTTGTAAATGATACCTGCCCTTTTTTTGCGCTTTCAATGTCGAAATTTATCGAAGCAAAGGAGAACGAAAATGAAATTTACTTCAGAATGATACGGACTTGTAGTCCGTCTGCTTTTCTTGACAAGCACTGCATTTGTGGACACAAAATGCGAAGGTGGGGAGAACCCCAGACCCCCGTACTTAAAAATGTATAATAAAATTCTATGACAAAGGAGTAAAAACAAAATGAAACAGACAGAGGAAAAAGCAAAAGGTGGGCGCAAGCGCACACACCTCGTCAAAGTTTATCTGAGCGACGATGAGTATGAAAAGCTTTGCAGGGATGCGGCAACATTCAAGCGTGACAAGAGCAAATATCTACGCTTGCTCATCGAATGGATCGAGCCTATCGCGCCGCCGTCGGTGGAGGTCAAGGAATTCACGCGTGAGCTTCGCCGCTTGGGCGTGAGTATGAATCAGATCGCGGCGCGGGCGAACTCACTTGGCTTTGTCGATGATTTTGAATACCGCCGCTATGCCGACGAGGTGATGAAGGTACTTGGCGCTATCCAACAAGAGTATGCGAAGAAAGGAGTGAAGCTGATTGGCAACAACTAAGATATGGGACGTAAGTGCACACATCAGTAAGCTCCTTGCTTACGTTGTCAACAAGAACAAAACCACGATGGAAATTCAAAGCGGATTCGACGATGAGGAGATGCGCCTTGCCGCCGAAATACTTGGACTTTCGTCCGATCATTTTGCCACTGAGGAAAAGAAGTTCGTCACGGGTATCAACTGCACACCCGAGAACGCCAACGAGGTTATGCTGACCCTTTTGGAAGGTACGTCGCCGTCAGATATACAATGCTACCACGGATACCAATCCGTCAAGCCCGGCGAAGTACCCCCCGACGTTGCTCACGCCATCGGTGTTCAGCTCGCCAACGAACTGTGG
>JAZRCO010000031.1:0-2200 GCA_045659855.1 Eubacteriales bacterium
GCTTGGCCTCCGACTTCTCACAGGCATGGACGAGGAGAACATTATGCTCTCAATTTTCGCATCCATGCACAACGTTCCCAAAATCATTACAAAAATCAACAGGGACGAGCTTATTCCCATGGCGGAAAAGCTCGGAGTTGAAACCATTATCTCCCCCTCCCACCTTAGCACAAACATAATGGTTAGATATGCACGCGCGCTCAAAAACTCATCGGGCTCGAATGTAGAAACCCTCTACAAGCTCATGGACGGCGAGGCGGAGGCACTTGAATTTAACGTCAAGGGCGACTCCAAGGTGACGGGCATTCCCTTTAAGGATATCAAGCTCAAACAGAACGTTTTGATCGCAGGTATAACAAGAGGAAGAAAGACCATCATTCCTTCAGGTAACAATATGATACTTGCGGGTGATAAGGTTGTTATCATCTCCTCCGAGCAAGGATTCCAGGATATTGACGATATCCTTATTTAAGAGGTGACAGGATGAATAAAAAAATGGTATTTTCCATCCTTGGGCAGCTCATCCTTATCGAAGCGATACTGATGACGCTCCCGTTGCTCGTTTCCCTCCTTTACGGTGAGACAATCATTGCTATAGCATTTGCTATAACAATATTTATCGCATTGGTGACGGGCGCGGCACTCTATTATATATTTAAGCCCAAGAACAAGCTCATTTTCGCCAAGGAGGGCTTTATTATCGTGGCTCTCGGATGGGTAGTGATGTCCGCCATCGGCGCTCTTCCCTTCGTTATAAGTGGCGATATTCCGTCGTATATCGACGCCTTCTTTGAGACCGTCAGTGGCTTTACCACCACGGGCGCTACTATTCTTAAAAACGTTGAATCCCTCTCTCACGGCTCTCTATTTTGGAGATCGTTCACACACTGGATCGGAGGTATGGGCGTTCTTGTATTCATCATGGCAATTCTCCCCTCGATCACCGACCGCTCCATTCACATAATGCGTGCGGAAATGCCCGGTCCCATCGTTGGCAAGATCGTTCCAAAAGCCAAGGAAACGGCAAGGATTCTCTACATCATCTACTTCGTTATGACGGCAGCAGAGATGGTTCTCTTGCTTATTGGTGGCATGCCCTTGTTTGATTCCGTAGTGCACGCCTTCGGTACTGCAGGTACGGGCGGCTTCGGAATTAAAAACGATAGCATCGGCTCATATTCCCCCTATATTCAATGGGTAATTACTGTATTTATGTTCCTTTTCGGCATAAACTTTAACCTTTATTACCTTATTATAATAAAGAGATTCCGTTCCGCAATTTCGAGTGGTGAGCTTTGGGCTTACGTTGGTATTGCAGTTTTCGCAGGTGTTGTAATTTGCTTTAATATCCGTTCCCTTTACGGAACACTTGGAGAAACAATTAGAGCATCGGCATTCCAAGTATCCTCGATAATTACGTCAACGGGCTATGCAACGACAAATTTTAATACTTGGCCGACTCTATCCAAAACGATTCTTGTGGCACTAATGTTCATAGGCGCGTGCGCCGGCTCCACAGGTGGTGGCTTTAAAGTCGCAAGAGTGGTTATGCTCGTTAAAAATATGAAGCAGGAGCTTCGCAAGACCGTTCACCCAAGAAGCGTTACAGCAATGAGATTTGAGGGCAAGACGGTTGATAAAGGCACGATGTCAAGCGTGAGCGCATATCTTGCCATCTATATGGTATTTTTCATTTCCACGCTTCTTATCATTTCCTTTGAACCGCTTGGATTTGAAGCCAACTTTACCGCAACGCTCAGCTGCTTTAACAATATCGGGCCCATCTTCTCACAAGTGGACCCTAACGTGAGCTTCGCAAGCTATTCCTACTTTACAAAATTCGTTCTTTCAATTGCAATGCTCTTTGGACGCCTTGAGATATATCCCCTTTTGATAGCACTTATTCCCAGCACTTGGATGAAGAAGTAAACGCAACGGAGGTTTTATGATCAAAAAAGAATCAAGCAAAAACGGCCTCATTGAGCTTTTTAGATTTTTATGTTCACTTTGGGTTGCCTATTTTCACGGATTTTCACCCATCCTTTCGGATAAATTTAACGGCGAAAACGTTTCTACCGACTTTTTCTTTATGCTTTCGGGATTTTTCTTCCTTAAATCAATTGAAAAGTTTAGAGAGAGACCGTTTGCCGACGGCGTTCGCTTTATCCTTTGGGGTAGAACGAAAAGATTTATCGTTCCC
>JAZRCO010000032.1:0-1822 GCA_045659855.1 Eubacteriales bacterium
TACGAACAACGTGCGCAACAAATCAAAATCCGAAATTTTACATTATTTTAATCAAACATCTTGCAAAATAGTGCAAAATATAGTAGAATAGAAATGTTGTGAACATTTAGTTATTAATTTAGAGGAAATAAAAATGGCTGATTTTAGTAATGAAATAAAAAGAAGAAGAACGTTTGCGATAATCTCCCACCCCGACGCAGGTAAGACCACTCTCACCGAGAAATTCTTGCTCTACGGTGGCGCGATTCAGTCCGCGGGTACCGTTAAAGGAAAGGCGAGCGACCGCCACGCGACAAGTGACTGGATGGATCTCGAAAAGCAAAGAGGTATTTCCATTACCTCGTCCGTTATGCAGTTCGAATACGACGGTTATTGCATCAACATTCTCGACACGCCCGGACACCAAGACTTCTCCGAGGACACCTATAGAACGCTCATGGCTGCCGACAGCGCGGTAATGGTAATCGACGCGGCAAAGGGTATCGAGCCCCAAACTCGAAAGCTCTTTAAGGTATGCGCAATGCGTGATATCCCGATTTTCACATTCATTAACAAGCTCGACCGTGAGGCGCGTGATCCCTTTGATCTTCTCGACGAGCTTGAGCGCGAGTTTGGAATCGGCACTTATCCTATGAACTGGCCCATTGGCTGCGGAGTGAATTTCAAGGGCGTTTTCGACCGTGAAAGACGATCAATTCTCGCCTTTGACGAGTTCCACAGCGGACGAAACAGAATCGAGGGTATCGCTTGCGATATCACCGACGTAGATAAAATGGACGAGCTTATCGGCGAATACGATAGACGCGCACTCGTTGATCAAATCGAGCTTCTCGACGTTGCGAGCTACGAGTTCGATCTTGAAAAGGTGCGTCACGGCAAGCTCTCGCCCGTATTCTTCGGCTCAGCACTCAACAACTTTGGCGTTGAGCCCTTCCTCAAGACCTTTCTTGAGATGACCACCTCTCCCCTTCCTCGTAAAGCGGGTGAAGATACCATTGATCCCTTTGACGAAAAGTTCTCCGCCTTCGTTTTCAAGATTCAGGCGAATATGAACAAGGCACACCGCGACCGAATCGCTTTTATGCGCATTTGTTCGGGTAAATTTGAACGAAATAAGGAATATCTCCACGTTCAAGCGGGCAAGGTTGCCAAGCTCTCCCAGCCCCAGCAAATGATGGCTCAGGAGAGAGAGATCATCGATAGCGCCTATGCGGGCGACATTATCGGCGTCTTCGATCCGGGCATCTTCTCGATTGGCGACACGATTTGCGATCCGTCAATGAAATTCAAATTTGATAGAATTCCCACCTTTGCGCCCGAGCATTTCGCTCTCGTTGAGCAAAAGGATTCAATGAAGCGTAAGCAGTTCGCCAAGGGTATGAATCAGATCGCTCAAGAGGGTGCCATTCAAATGTTCTTCGAGCCCAATTCAGGTATGGAAAGAGTTATCGTCGGCGTTGTCGGCGTTCTTCAGTTTGAGGTGCTTGAATACCGCTTAAAGCACGAATACGGCGTTGATATCATTCGCCGTCCGATGCCCCAGGCATACGTTCGTTGGATCGAAAATGAGAATATCGACCCCACCAAGCTCACGCTTGATACCGACACCAAGTGGGTACAGGACTATAGAGGCAATAACCTCCTCATCTTCCCGAGAGAATGGAGCATTCGTTGGGCGCAGGAGAAGAATAAGGACCTCATCCTTAAAGAATTCCACGAAAAATAAACAAAATATAGAAAAGAGAGGCATTTGCCTCTCTTTTTTTACTTCAAATTTTGATTTGTCGCGCACGTTGTTCGCACTGCACCCATAGATCGTTTT
>JAZRCO010000033.1:0-10633 GCA_045659855.1 Eubacteriales bacterium
TCGGCATTTCTTTTGTTAGCTTTTCTTTGTGCCTCTTATGGCAAAGAAAAGCGGCTAAAAAGTCTTGGTATCAAAATATTAGTTTGACTTTTATAACGCTTTTTTCTTTGGCGAAATAGCCGCAAAGAAAAAAGCTTGGCAAAAAAGAAACGGCGAGTCAAGGGCTGCGCGCCCTTGAACCGCGCTGCTACGCGCAGGGCGGTCGCTTTTACAAAAGCGACGCAAAACAATCGCTTTGGTTAGTGCAAACAACGTGCGCGATAAATCAAAATTTGCAAAAATTTCAAAAACCACTTGCTTTTTTATTTAATTGTGATATAATACTTATGTTAAAAATAAATACTCCCCTTTAAAAGCATTGATGAAGTTAGATTTTATCAGTCGGTTTTCCCAGAGAGAGTCGCCTTGGCTGTAAGTGACTTAAAATCGGATAAAATTCGTTTCCCTTCGGAGTTGGTGCGGTGAAATCTTTATTGAGTAGTCGCTCCCGTCAGCTCGCGTTAAGAGCATCAAAGTGTTAGCTTTGTAAAGTGTATTAGCTTGGCTAAAAATACGGGTGGTACCACGTGTGCAAAAGAAATTTATGCGCCTCGTCCTGTTCTTTGGATGGGGCGCTTTTTATTTTTGATTAAATATTTTCTATAAATCTTTCGAAAGGAACAACAAAATGAAAGAAACTTTGAAAAAGATCAAGGAAGAAGCTCTTGCCAAAATTGCAGACGATAACTGCGATCTTGAAGCACTTCGAATTCAGTATCTCGGTAAAAAGGGCGAGCTCACCGCAGTTCTTCGCGGTATGGGACAGCTCTCTCCCGAAGAACGTCCCGTTATCGGTCAGCTCGCAAACGAGGTTCGCGAGGAGATCGAAAACGCTATGAAGGAAAAACAGTCCGAGCTCAAGGCAAAGGCGCTTGAAAAGGCACTTATCGACGAAAAGCTCGACGTTACAATGCCCGCAAAGGCACCCGTAAGAGGACACCTTCATCCCCTCACAAAAATGCAGCGTGAGCTTGAGGACATCTTTATCGGCATGGGATACAGCATCGCCGAGGGTCCCGAGGTTGAATACGATTATTACAACTTCCAAGCGCTCAACATTCCAGAAAATCATCCTGCAAGAGATACACAGGATACGTTCTACATCACCGAAAAGATACTCCTCCGTTCACAGACCTCTCCCGTTCAGGCGCGTGTTATGGAGCAGCAAAAGCCCCCCATCCGCATAGTTTCTCCCGGTCGTGTTTACCGTTCCGACGCTATGGATGCAACTCACTCCCCCCTCTTCCATCAGTTCGAGGGACTTGTAGTTGACAAGGGCATTACAATGGGCAATCTCAAGAGCACTCTTGAGGAATTCGCAAAGAAGACCTTCGGCGAGGAAACAAGAGTTCGCTTCCGTCCCCACCACTTCCCCTTCACAGAGCCCTCTGCGGAGGTTGACGTTAGCTGCTTCGCTTGCGGTGGCAAGGGCTGCCGTCTTTGCAAGGGCGAGGGCTGGATTGAGATCCTCGGCGCAGGCATGGTTCACCCCAACGTTCTTCGCAACTGCGGAATCGACCCCGAAGAATACAGTGGCTTTGCATTCGGTATGGGCGTTGAGAGAATCCTCATGCTTAAGTACCACGTAAACGATATCCGTCTTCTCTATGAGAACGACGTTAGATTCTTACATCAGTTCTAATAAGGAGGTAAGAGTATGAATTTATCAATTAAATGGCTTAATGATTTCGTCAATACCGACGGTATTGAGATTAAAGAATATTGCGACAGAATGACCGACACCGGCTCCAAGGTAGAGGGCTACGAGCTTCTCGGCGAGGACGTTCAAAACGTTATCGTTGCTCGAGTTGAAAAGATGGCTCGCCATGAAAATAGCGATCACCTTTGGGTTTGTCAGGTAAATATCGGCACTGAAACCGTTCAAATAGTTACGGGTGCACAAAACGTTCACGAGGGTGATATCGTTCCCGCCGCAATTCCCGTAGCTCACCTTCCCGGTGACATCACAATCAAGCCCGGCAAGCTCCGTGGCGTTGAATCCTACGGTATGCTTTGCTCCTACCACGAGCTCGGTCTCACCGAGCACGACATGCCCGGCTATGAGGGTGACGGAATCCTTATTCTCGGTGAGGAATTTGTAGAATATATCGGCAAGGACGTTCGTGAGGCACTCCTTCTTCGCGATACAAGCGTTGAGTTTGAGATCACCTCAAACCGCCCCGACTGTCTCTCCGTTATCGGTCTTGCAAGAGAAACCGCGGTGAGCTTTGACCGTCCTTGGACTCTCCCCACTCCCACAGTTAAGGGTGCGGGCGACGGCGACAAGGTGGAAAACTACATCAAGGTTGCAGTAAACGATTCCGATCTTTGCGCTCGCTACAGCGCTAAGGTAGTTAAGAACGTAAAAATCGCTCCCTCTCCCCTTTGGCTTAGAATGAGACTCCGTGCAAGCGGTGTCCGTCCCATTAATAATATCGTTGACATTACAAACTACGTAATGCTCGAATACGGTCAGCCCATGCACGCATTCGATTACTCCTGCCTCAGCGGTGCAGAAATTAACGTTCGCCGTGCAAACGATGGCGAAGTTTTCGTGTCCCTTGACTCCAAGGAGCACACACTTGATTCCACAATGCTCGTTATCGCTGACGAAAGCAAGGCGGTTGCTCTTGCAGGCGTTATGGGTGGCGAGAATTCCGAAATCAAGGATGAAACAGTTACCGTTGTATTCGAAAGCGCTAACTTTGACGGCCCCTCTGTTCGTGTTACAGGCAAGAAGAACGGCATGAGAACGGAATCCTCCGCTCGCTTTGAAAAGGGTCTTGACCCCGAAAACACCATCCCCGCACTCCTTCGTGCTTGCGAGCTCGTTGAGCTCCTCGGCGCAGGTGACGTGGTTGACGGTATGATTGACGTTTACCCCGGCAAGAAGGAGCCCATAACTCTTCCTCTTGTCGTGAATACGATAAACGCATTCCTCGGTGTTGATATTTCCGAGGAGTTTATGATTGAAACTCTCACAAAGCTCGAGTGCAAGGTGGAAAACGGTGTTATCACTGTTCCCTCTTTTAGAAACGACCTCACCTGCATGAACGATATCGCCGAAGAAATCATTAGAATCTACGGCTACAACGATATCAAGTCATCCAAGATTAAGGCGGAAAATACCGCAGGCGGAAGAACTCCCAAGCAGCAGTTCAAGGTTGACCTCTCCGACGCACTTTGCGGAATGGGACTTGACGAGATCACGACCTTCTCGTTCATTAGCCCCCGTTACTACGATAAGATTAGACTCCCCGAGGACGAAAGCATAAGACGTTCAGTCGTTATCTCCAATCCTCTCGGTGAGGATACGAGCATTATGAGAATTACTGCTCTTCCCTCTATGATGGAAGCGCTCGCACTCAATAGCAACATGGGTAACGAGAACGTAATGCTCTATGAAATGGGCAATATCTACATTCCCGCCGAGGAGGACGACGATCTTCCTTGTGAAACTAATGTTCTCACACTCGGTATGTACGGAAACGTTGATTTCTATACAATGAAGGGCGTGATTGAAGGCGCACTCGCACTTGGTAGAATCAAGGGCGTTGAATACGTGGCTGTAAGCGATAACGCTACTTTCCATCCCGGTAGATGCGCAAAGCTCGTAGCCGCTGACGGCGAAATGCTCGGTATTTTCGGTCAGCTTCATCCTCTCACCGCACAAAATTACGGATTTAACACTCCTGTTTATGCGGCTGAGCTTGATTTCGACGCAATTTTCGAGCATTGCGACGGCGTGATCGAATATAAGCCCCTTCCCAAGTTCCCTGCATCCACCCGTGACTTCTCATTTGTTTGCGACGAGGCGCTCGAGGTTGGAAAGCTCTCCGCTCTTATCGCTAAGGCAGGCGGCAAGCTCGTTGAGGACGTTCAGCTCTTCGACATCTACCGTGGCACACAGCTCGGCGAGGGCAAGAAGTCAGTTTCCTTCCGTGTAACTCTTCGCGCAAGCGATAGAACACTCACCGTTGAGGAAACGGACAAGGTAAGCAACAAGATCCTTTCAAGTCTTGAGCACCAACTCGGCTTGACCTTGAGAAAATAAAACAAATAATAAAGCACCGTTCAATCGAACGGTGCTTTTTTGTTATTTATTCCTCATAAATCAAGGTTTCAGGATGTGAAAAATTGAATTTTATACTCTTTTTCGGGTTGATAATAAGGTTGAGAGTTCCCTCTTCGGTTGTGCCCATACGGGTATCCATTTTGAGCTTTCGGTATGGCACAAATCCGCACTTTTCTTGCACTCTTTTCGATTGCACATTAAAATTGTAATATCCGCAAAGCAAAAAGTCGAAATTCAGCTCGTCAAAGAGATAGTCCATAACGGCTCCCACCGCCTCGGGCATGAGTCCTTTTCCCCAATAATCGCGCGACAAAACGAATCCGATTTCTCGACCGAGATATCCGTCAAATTCAGTCAGCTTATCCTCAAGTCCATATTCCTTGATACCGAAAGAGCCGATAACCTTTCCACTTTCCTTTAAGCAAATGGCAAAATCTATATCTTTTTCAATAAATACACCGAGGATCTCCTCGCTCTTTTCAATGCTTTCGTGATGACACCAGCCCGCCATCTCTCCAACGCCCTCGACCGATGCGTATTCAAAGAAATCCTCGAGATCGGACTCAATAAATGCGCGAAGTATTAACCTTTCGGTTTCAATCACTTTTCCGTTTACAGTAAAGATCGCATTCATTTTCCGCCCCTCCTTTTTTGTTCGTTTGCTTTATTATACATCAAGTTGTGCTAAAGTGTCAACATATAAATTGGGATTTATCGGTGTGTTCGCACCGCACCAATCGATTGTTTTGCGTCGCTTTTGTAAAAGCGACCGCCCTGCGCGTAGCAGCGCGGGTGTGGGCGGCGGTAGCCCACATCTCGCCATTTCTTTTTTGCCAAGCTTTTTTCTTTGTGGCTATTTCGCCAAAGAAAAAAGCGTTATAGAGGCAAACTATCTTTTCATACCAAGACTATTTAGCCGCTTTCTTTGACGGCATAGGCGCAAAGAAACCTAACAAAGAAACGCCGATTCGCCTACGCGGCGGGCGCCACTGTGCGTGGGGCACCACTTTTAAAAAAGTGGACAAAACAACCTATTGGTTAGTGCGAACAAAGTGTGCGACAAATCAAAATTTGAAAAGATTTGTAAAAAAGTTTTGTCCTCTCTTGATAATTTCTTTAATTTGTGTTATACTAATATGAATTATTATGTAAAAATGCGCCGATTTTGACTTTATTGGGCGGTCGGTGACGAAAAGGACGGTGAAAACAATGGCGAATTATCGTAGAGGTAGAATTAATGACGAGGTGCAAAGGGAGCTCGCTTCCATTTTGCGTGACGTTAAGGATCCCAGAGTAAGTGGGGCCTTCATTAGCGTAACGGCAGTTGACGTTACACCCGACCTCAAATATGCAAAGATATATTACAGCGCTCTTATGGGCGACAAAAAGGAGCTCGCTAAGGGCTTGAAGGCGGCTTCGGGCTATATTAGAAGCCAAATCGCTCAAAGATTGAATTTGAGAATTACTCCCGAATTGACTTTTATACTTGACGACAGTGTGGCTCACGGTGCACATATTTCAAAATTGCTCAACAGCATTACATTTACCGAGGATTTTGAAGAAAGCAACGGTGAAGAATAATGCGAAATCTTACTGAATACACACTCGATTCGGTGTGTGAGCTATTAATCCCGAAAAAGAATACGATCATTATCTTTCACGTTCGTCCCGATGCCGATGCGATAGGGTCCGGCTTTGCGCTCAAGCTCATTCTTGAGGCAATGGGATCGAAAACGCTTTGCGTTTGTGAGAGCGAGGTGCCCTCGCGCCTTGCCTTCCTTACTGAAAAGTATCAAAGAAGCGCAAGATTTGAAAGTATGGACAGTAGCTTCGAATTTGAAAGAATACTTACCGTTGACACGGCAAGTCCCTCACAGCTTGGCAATCTTCAGGCGTATTTCGAGGGCAAGATAGATCTCATGATCGACCATCACGAAAACGGCACGAAATATGCCGACTACTACATTCGCTCCGACTATGCGGCAAGCGGAGAGATAGTTTACGAGATAGGTCAGCGCCTTGTTGAAATGGGCGCGCTTGAGTCCATTCCGAGGGATGCATACGATCTCATCTATGCGGCACTTTCCAGTGACACTGGTTGCTTTAAATATTCAAACGTATCACCCCACACGCACCTTTGCGCTGCCGAGCTTATCAAGGCGGGTGTTGATGCGGCGGAGATAAACCACCGACTTTTCGATTGCAAGAGTGAAAAAATGCTTGCGGCGGAGGCGGTCGGCTTTCAAAACGTGAAGTTTTATCATAATCGCAAGATCGCGGCGGTTATTTTCCCTTATGAGCTTAAAAAGAGTCTTGAGCTTGACGACGAGCACCTTGAAACGCTTGTAGACGTTGCGCGTGCCATAGACGGCGTTAAGATCGCAATCTCCGCGCGTCAGTCAACGGCTTATCGCTCGTTTAGAATCTCGCTTCGTTCGTCCTGCAATTTCGACGTTAGCGTTGTTGCAAAGCATTTCTCGGGTGGCGGTCACGCCAAGGCGGCTGCTTGCACCATCGAGGCGGATTCCATAGAATTTGCGGTGCGCCTTGTGGTTGACGAGATCGTTAAGCGCTGGGGAAAGAATTAAATTAGTTACCAATATACAAATCATATACATATCTTTTGCCCATTCGCAAAAGAGAAGGAGTACACTATGAACAAACCAAAATATTACGTTACTACAGCAATTGCCTATGCTTCAAGAAAACCCCATTTCGGTAATACCTACGAGGTTATTATGACCGATGCCGTTGCTCGCTATAAGAGAGCGCGCGGCTTTGACGTTTTCTTTTGCACGGGTACTGACGAGCACGGACAAAAAATAGAGGATCTTGCAAAGGATGCAGGCATCACACCCAAGGCATACGTTGACGGCGTTGCGGGTGAGATAAAGGGCGTTTGGGACAAGATGAATACATCCTACGATTACTTTATCCGTACAACTGACGATTACCACGAGCGCACTGTACAAAAGATGTTCAAGAAGTTCTACGATCAGGGCGATATCTATAAGGGCAAATACGAGGGCTGGTACTGCACTCCCTGCGAGTCCTTCTTTACCGAAACTCAACCCGAGGGTGGCAAGTGCCCCGACTGCGGACGCGACGTTCAAAGAGCCGAGGAGGAGGCATACTTCTTCAAGATGAGCAAGTACGCCGACAAGCTTATGGCACACATTGAGGCAAATCCCGAGTTCATTCAGCCCGAATCAAGAAAGAAGGAGATGGTGAACAACTTCTTAAAGGTTGAGGGCGGTCTTCAGGACCTTTGCGTATCCCGTACCTCCTTTAAGTGGGGTATTCCCGTTGATTTCGACCCCAAGCACGTAACCTACGTTTGGCTTGACGCACTTACGAACTATATTACCGCTATCGGATACGATCCCGACAAGTCCTTTGACGAGCAAAGCGAGAATTTCAAGAAATGGTGGCCCTGCGACGTCCACGTGATCGGTAAGGATATCCTCCGTTTCCACACTATCTATTGGCCCATCTTCCTTATGGCGCTCGACATTCCGCTTCCCGAAAAGGTATTCGGTCATCCTTGGTTCAACTTCGGTATGGATAAGATGTCAAAATCCAAGGGCAACGTGATCTATGCGGATGAGCTTGCCGATGAATTCTCAGTTGATGCTGTTCGTTACTATGCGCTCTCCGAAATGCCCTATGCAAACGACGGCTCCATTACCTACGAATCCGTAATTAAGAGATATAATACCGACCTTGTAAACAATCTTGGAAACCTTGTTAAGCGTACTCTCGATATGGAGAAGAAGTATTTCGATAAGGCGATCCTCGCTCCCACGGCATCCGAGGAGCTTGATAGCGAGCTTAAGGCGGCGTGTGTTAAGGCATATGAATCCTATATCGCATATATGGATGATTATCACCTTGCCGATGCACTTGAATCGGTATTTGAAATGTTCTCAAGAGCAAATAAGTATATTGACGAAACAACTCCTTGGGTGCTTGCCAAGGATGAGAGCAAGAGAGAAAGACTCGGTACGGTTCTTTACAATCTTCTTGAAACTATCCGTTGGGGCGCTATTATGCTTGCTCCCTTCATTCCTGCAACAAGCGAGGAGATACTTAACGAGCTCAATACCGAGGCAAGAGATCTTGCATCTATAGGATCCGACGGTAAATTTAACGGTATCGCGGCAGGCGGTAGCGTTGGTGACTCCAAGGTGCTCTTTGCCCGTGTTGACGAGGAGAAGAAGCTCAATGAGCTTGAAGAAAAGAGAAAGGCAAAATTTGCTCCCGTAGTGGAGGAACCCAAGGTTGAAAAGCCCGAGGGACTTGCGCTTATCGGCATCGAAGACTTTATGAAGGTCGAGCTTCGCGTTGCGAAGATTCTCGAATGCGAGCCCGTGCCGAAGGCAAAGAAGCTCTTAAAGCTCAAGGTTGATCTTGGCTATGAGCAAAGACAGGTCGTTAGCGGAATCGCGAAATTCTATACACCCGATCAGCTTATTGGAAAGAAGGTAGTGCTTGTTACTAACCTCAAGCCCGCAACACTTTGCGGAATTGAATCCAACGGTATGATCTTGGCAAGTGGCGAGGAGCAGGTAAGAGTGATCTTCCTTGATCCCGATACTCCTCTTGGAGAAAGAATTAGATAATATCATTAAGGGGGAAGAAATTCCCCCTTGATTTGAAAATTGGGTTTAGAGGTAGTTGGAAAAAGTTAGTTTGAGAAAGAAGGGTGCTCTTTTTGAAAAAAGAACCAAAAACTTTTTGTGGAGCTTCGCCCGCCGCGCGTAAAATCGGTGCTAAAATAATATCCGAGTGGCGCGCCCAGCAATTCGCTTGTCGTCTTACGACTCCATTTCGCTTTGCGAAACCGCAAATTGCCCTTAGTTAGCTACGTTGAGAAAATCTATAATTTGCTACTTCAACTAACTATTTCGTTGTTCGCACAAATTTTATCATAGGACACAAAGCAAGTAAATTTTAGAAAAGCTCTCCGCAGGAGAGATTTTCGTAGTACAGTCGGTAAAATCCGCGGCGAAAATTCATTTTCGTAAGAGGATTTTATTGAGCGTACCGATAATTCCTTTAGGAATTGTCGAAAATTTACGCAAACCCACCGCAAACTCGCTCGATTGTTTTGCTCCGCTTTTTCAAAAGCGGCAGCCCAAGCGGGTTGGGCGGGCTAAACATAAACTAACTTCTCAACAACCCAAAATTTATCCAAACAAAAAGGTGAAGAAAATGAAATATTTTGACTCCCACGCGCATTATTTTGACGCGTGGTTTAACGAATACGAGGGCGGTGCCAATGCGCTCCTTGAAAAGCTGTTTTCAGAGAACGTGGGCGCAATAGTGAATATTGCTACCAATCCCGAGAATCTTGGGGAATGCCTCGCGCAAGCGCAAAAATTTGAAAATATGTACGTTTCGTCGGGCATTCATCCCGAGGACTGTCTTTATATAGATGATATCGATGCGGCACTTGACGTCATCGAAGCAAGCGTGAGCGATGCTGAGGAGAGAAGGGCGCAAGGAATAGTTGCGATCGGTGAGATCGGATTCGACTATCACCTTGACAATCTCACCGACGAGGTCAAGGAAAAGCAAAGATACGTATTTGAAAGGCAAATGCAAATGGCGGAGAAATATGGCTTGCCCGTAATCATCCACGATCGCGAGGCGCACGGCGACTGCTTTGAAATGGCAATCAAGTATCCGAGCGTTAAGGGTATCTTCCACAGCTATAGCGGATCGTCCGAAATGGCGCGTGAGCTTGTAAAAAGAGGATGGTATATTTCCTTTTCAGGTGTTGTCACTTTTAAGAATGCAAGCCGCGTGAGAGAGGTGCTCTCAAGCATTCCGCTTGATCGACTTCTCATCGAAACCGACGCGCCATATCTTGCACCCCATCCCAATCGAGGAAAGATGAATCATTCGGGAAATCTTGAATTTACGGTAGGTATGATTGCGAGCGTTTTTGGTAAGACGCCCGAGGAAATTGCCGAGATCACCTATAATAATGCTGAAAGAATCTATAATTTAACTTAATTGAAGCATAAAAAAGCACCGATCGGGTGCTTTTTTTATTTGTATTGGCTACTTTAGGGTGCAACAACCCCCAGTTCTACTGGGGGTAATAATAGAGTAGTGATAAAAATCGGCAAGCTTGATGCAAGCCGAAAATAAAGCCTCCCTTGTGCAAAGGGAGGTGGCAAAATCTTTGATTTTGACGGAGGGATTGTTAGCAATGTAAAACAATCCCCCACCCGACACAGTCGGGAGCCCCCTTTACACAAAGGGGCCTTGGATAGTTGCCCGTTCACGGGTTGTAGGGCGTGTAATGCAATAATATAATTCAGTGAGCATTAGGGTGGGAACAACCCCCAGTTCTACTGGGGGTAATAATAGAGTAGTGATGAATAAAAATCGGCGAGCTTGATGTAAGCCGAAAATAAAGCCTCCCTTGTGCAAAGGGAGGTGGCAAAATCTTTGATTTTGACGGAGGGATTGTTAGCAATGTAAAACAATCCCCCACCCGACACAGTC
>JAZRCO010000034.1:0-2788 GCA_045659855.1 Eubacteriales bacterium
ACGGCTCAACCACCGACGTGCTTGAAATGGACGCTGCGTCCAACAACGGTGTTGATAATATCCGTGATATTCGTGACGAGGTAGTTTATTCGCCCTCATTCTTAAAATACCGCGTGTACATCGTGGACGAGGTACATATGCTCTCGAACAGTGCGTTCAATGCACTTCTTAAAACTCTTGAGGAGCCGCCCTCACACGCAATCTTTATTCTTGCGACCACCGAGCTTCACAAGCTCCCCGCAACCATCGTTTCGAGATGTCAGCGCTTTGAATTCCGTAGAATCGCGACCGACGTTCTCACCTCAAGAATAAAGTATATCGCTGAAAATGAGAATATAGCTATCGACGATGGCGCTGCGCGACTTATCGCAAGATATTCGCAGGGAGGTATGCGTGATAGCATCAGCTTGCTTGAGCTTTGTGCTTCAAGCGGAGCGAATATAGACGTTTCCACCGTTAACGAAACTGTGGGAAGCGCAGGCCGTGAGCTTATGATGGACGTCGTGGGCGCAATAGCCGATAGAAACTTTGAGTTTTTGTTCGCTCAGGTGGATGCGGTCATCACCTCATCCAAGGACATCACGGTATTTTGGCAGGATTTGATCTCTCTTTATAGGGATCTTATGATAGTAAAGACCGTTAGAGATAGTGCAAAATATCTTGATCTTACTGATTTTGAAAGAAATAAGCTCGCATCCCTTGCGGAAAAATACACAAGAGAGATGCTCATCTATCATTGCAAGATGCTTGAGGAGACACTCTATTCCATGCAAGCGAGCGGTGCGGTCAAGAGAATAATTGCGGAGCTTTGCTTCGTAAAAATGTGTGACGATACTCTCAGCACCTCAAACGAGGCATTGCTTTTGAGAATTGCAAAGCTTGAATCGATGCTCGCATCGGGCAATTTTGCAGCTCCGAGAGCAATGGTAGCTCCAAGTGAGGAAGAGCCCACCGAGCCCAAGAAGACCGAAAAGGCCAAAAGAACTGAAAAGTCCGAAAATGTTGCAAAGGATGAGATAGAAGCTCCTAAACAGCAAATCACTTTTGAGCCCGAGCCCGTGCGCGAGGTCAAAAAGCCCGCCGTGGCAGCCGACGCAAGAGTCAATAAGCCCCTTAAGGCGTGGAGCGAGGCAGTTCAGGGCATAGAGAGTATAGATAAGGGCGCATGCGCCTTCCTTAAAATGACGAGAGCATATCTTGCAGAGGATAATAAGATTCACGTTCTTTGTGACGGTTTCATCCTCTACGCAATGGACAAGCCCGAGATCAAGAGAGCACTTGCATCATCTCTTTCAAAATATCTTGAGAGAGCATTTACCGAGCTTGACATAGTGTTCGAGCAAGATAGTGGCAAGGTTAAGCTCGAGGAGGATAACTCCGACCTTGATGCATTCAACGATTTTGTTAATAATTGAAAGGAAAGATAGAAAATGAAAGCAAGAATTCCAAATGGTATGGGTGGCGGCCCCAGCAATCTCAACGCAATGATCAAGCAGGCACAAAAGATGCAGGAGGATATGGCTGCAAAGCAGGCGGAGCTTGATGAAAGAGAATACGATATAAGCGCTGGCGGCGGTGTTGTTGGCGTAAAGATAAACGGCAAGAGAGAGATTCTCTCAATCAATATTGAGCCCGAGATCGTTGATCCTGACGATATTGAAACTCTTTCCGACATTCTCGTTGCCGCAATCAATGAGGCAATCAAGAGAGTTAACGATACAAATGAAAAGGAAATGGCAGCCATTACAGGACAAATGAGCATGCCCGGTATGTTTTAATGGCAGAGCATATTGAGGCATTGCAAAAGCTCTCCGAGCAGTTTGCGCGCCTTCCCGGAATAGGCAAGAAGAGTGCAATGCGCCTTGCTTTTTCCATACTCGAGCTTAGCGATGACGAGGCAAAGGATTTTGCGCAAACAATAATCGATGCCAAGGAAAAGGTGCATCTTTGTCCCGTTTGTCAAAGCTTAACGGACAAGGAAATATGCTCCGTATGTAACGACCTCAGTAGGGATAAGAGCACAATCATGGTGCTCGAGGACACCAAGGCGGTGCTTTCAATGGAAAAGGTAAGAGAGTATCGCGGACTCTATCACGTGCTTCACGGAGTCATCTCTCCGATGAACGGTGTAACTCCCGATAAGCTCAAGATAAAGGAGCTCCTTTCAAGGATCGCCTCCGATGAGATAGATGAGATAATCATTGCCACAAATCCCACAGTCGAGGGCGAGGCAACGGCTATGTATCTCTCTAAATTGCTCAAGCCATTTGAGATCAAGGTCACAAGACTTGCATACGGCATTCCCGTGGGCAGCGATCTTGAATACGCCGATGAGGTAACGCTCTACCGCGCGATCGAGGGTAGAAGGGATATTTAAGTAAATAAGTAAAAATAAAAGCATCATTCAAACGAATGATGCTTTTTTTATTTGTTTAGAATAACTGTAAAGGTACAGCCCTTATCATCATTATTGCACACAGATGTTTCTCCACCTTCAAGGTCGACTATCTTTTTTACTAATGCAAGACCGAGTCCATTGCCTTGTTGCTTGTGCGAGGAGTCGGCTTGATAGAATTTATCAAACGTTGAGCTTTCTTGCGAGAGAGCCATCAAGAAGATCGGTGAGCATTGCAACACAAAAAATTATCATAAAGGCAGGTGTTGCTTTATCGAAAAATATAAGCAATATAGTGGAGAGGATTATTCTTATAAAGCTTAAATAGTTGGGTATATTTTTCATTATTCTAACCTCATTTTACTATGAATTTCTTAAAATAACCTTAAAAAT
>JAZRCO010000035.1:0-4241 GCA_045659855.1 Eubacteriales bacterium
GAGGCATATATGAATTTACAGTGGATTCTCCTGGCAATTTTCGCTGCCACGATGATTAGCGAAATAGCCAAAGCCCTAACGAGACCAATGCATAAGAACGTTTTGAATCTTATCAGCATTCCGGTTGCGTTTATATTTGCATTTATTTTGCAAGCATTTGGGGTGTTCCAAACACTGGCTAACATGCTTGTTGCACAATTAGAGGTTACGAAACAAATTCCCGGCGAGCTTTTGGATTTTGCAATTGCATTGATAAGCACCTTGTTGAGCCCAGTGTTGTTCGTGCTCGTTTACGGAATCATTCTCTTCGTTATCAGACTCATATACGTAAACCTCATCTCTAAGTTCATCGAAATCCGACAGGAGAAAAAGGATAAGCGCTTGCTCAAGCTTGCTATCAAGGAAGAGAAGAAGCTTGTTAAGGAATTCGTAAGTGATGCCGAGGAAAGAGTTATCGAGCTTATGGATTCTCTTGAGGATGAAGGATATGAATACGATGACTTCGAAGATTATGAGGGCATGAGCAAAAAGGCCATCAAAAAGCTTGTTAATGCACGTATTAGGAAGGAAAAGAGACTTAAGAGAAAGCTCGGCTTCTTCAAGGATAGTAGAGAAAAGAAGTCCGTGTCCGTTGTAGCTGCAGTTGTTAGCGGCTTCTTGGCATGTGCAATCGGTCTCACTCCCGTGTTCTACACGATGGATTTGCTCAGTGACATTACATCTTCAATAGATAAGAATCATCCCGAGGATAACCAAAACACAGTTTACCTCACAATTGACTCACTTGATGAATATTTCGTTACTCCTTACGAGAGCACCTTCGTTTATCAAATCTACGATAGCATGGGTCTTGTCGATCTCCTTACGGGTGCCGTTGAGGTGGGCGGTAAGGTTAACGGTGTAGTTGATGAAAACGGAAATCCCGTTTACGCAGGTCCCGTTGTTCGCGGTGTTCTTTCAAGTAGCGTTAGAGTTGCAACGCAGCTCATGTCTACAAATCCCAATTATGATGTTCTTCGTTCAGGATTGAACGGTATTCTTAAACAGCCCTTCTTGGTAGCTGCATTGACAAACGTTCTTCATGGCTATTTATCAGGCATGGAAACTCCCGAGCCCGGTGAAAATGCCGACGTCCTCACATCGATGATGAATCAAGTTATTGTTCACTATAAGAACGCATCTCCCGAGGTGATCAGTGGAGATATCGGTGCTCTCACCGATACCATTATGACCTTGGTTGAAAAGGGACTTATCAAGGATATCATTTCCGGAGAGTCCGACCTTGCCTCCGTTCTTATGGATAAGGACAATATCAAAGAGTTGCTTGGCGATATGTCAGGTCTTTCAGTTTACGACGTTGTTATGGTAGGCGCATTTACGGGCGGTATCGATATGATCGCTCCCATGCTCGGCATTCCCGCTGACAACGCTGCAGGTGCAAATGCGTTCATTTCTCAAATTATCAATGCTTCCAATAATGTGAGCGAAATGACCGCGACCGACATTGAAAAGCTCAGAGCATTCTTTGTTAATGCGGCAACTTATACAAGACGCGACAATAATACTTCAAAGGGTATTTTGGCATACGTAGCCGATCCCCTTTACGGAATCGATTCTCTCAAGGCAGATCTTAATCGCATAAAGGCAGATGCTGAAGAACTTGAAAAGAAGGCAACTGAGTTGACCGACCTTCAAAATAAAGTGGCTGCAGGAACGATTACTACTGAAGAGCAGGCATACTTAAATCAGTTGATTGAAGAAGAAGCTAAGCTTCAAGAAACTGGCGAGGGCTTCAACTCTAAGGCGCAAAAGCTTAGAGATGAGATTGAAGCATTGAAGGACAATGCTCAGGCATTGATGGATGAATTCTCAGCGAGAGCTGAGGGCTTCGCTCCCTTCGCAAATTACTTTATGAGCTGGATGAGCGTTCAAAAGCCCTTCATGCTCGCAGGCGTTGATAACACAAAGGCGCCTCTTAGCATTAACGTTGACGGAACAGTTTACGTTTGCAATACCGATACAATCAGTCTTGAAACAATGCTTGATTTCTTGTCTGAAGGCGGCACATCAACTTCCTCCACAGAAGAAATCGAGGACCTTTTGGATAAGAGCGTTGATGATTATCTCAAGGAGATTCCTATGAGAGGACTTCTTGAAAGCTTGAGAATCAAAAAGAAGACGGCTGAAATGGAAATTTCTCCCGTTGCTGACCTTGTAAACTTCTTGATCGAGAAGTATTCCAATGCGGAACAGGGTGATATGACAACTGATACTATCAATACGGTTCTCACACAGTTCATCGCAGAAAATGGCGATAACACATCTTACGCTGAACAGTTGGCTATCAAGATTAAAGACGGCACGTTCGAATATGGAAGCGTAACGGTTGAAACTATGAAGAGCTCCTTGAAGTTCGGTGACGATTGGACCGACGAGCTTAAGAAGGCGGATAGCGAGCACCTTGTTGACATCGTGTTCACAATCATTGACCTTGTTGGCAATATGGGCGGCGAGAGCCCCGTGCTCACTGCTGACGAATCCACCGAGGGTGGTGAAACAACAACTCCCGACGGAGAAGATTCCATGGACGCCTTGTTAGATATGCTTTCCGTTCTCGGTAAGATGTTTGACAAGATGGCGGAAACACATTGCCTTGGTGACCTTCCCAAGTATATGATCGAAGGTCTTTTGAAGAGCGAAATGCTCAGCATGGCAATGACACCCTCCATGCTTAGAGAATACATGGATAAGATTGAAGCAACCGACGATTTCACATATGAAGCATTCATGAATGACATAGTCAAAACATTTACTGACTTGCTCGATAAAGTTCAAGGAATGGGAGGTACAAGCAAATGATTAAGTTTTCAATTAGACTTTTAGGATTTATTCTTTGCCTTCTCGTTCTTATGGGCGGTGCTTATATGACGTATTTGAATACTGATTTCGCATCCATGAAGCAGGATTTCGATACCGCTTTCAGTGCCGGATTTGCAGGATTCATTCCTGAAAAAGCACCCGATGACGGTGAAAACATACCCGACAATGGTGGCGAAAACACACCCGATGACGGTGGTGAAAACACACCCGATAACGGTGGGGAAAATAACTAACAAAAACAAATAAGAAAGAACCGAGGATTTCCTCGGTTCTTTTATTTTTATTAAATTATTTGTTGAGTGCTGCTATTCGCTTTAACCATTCCTCGCTTGATGTGTCACTCGGCATTTTAAGATCTCCGCGGGGTGAGAGACTAATTCCAAATGCCTTGGGACCGTCGGGCATGCATGAGCGCTTGAACTGCTGGCTAAAGAATCTCTTGATAAAGGTGTTCATACATGAGATGATGAACTCATCGTCATACTTGCCCTTGAATGCCTTTTGAGCGATTCTAAGGAGCTTTTCGGGGGAGTAGTGATAGCTGAGCATATAATATAGGAAGAAATCGTGAAGCTCATAGGGGCCGATCAAATCTTCGGTTTGAGTAATCTCACCGTTTGATGATGGAATAAGCTCGGGGCTGATGGGCGTGTCAATTATATCCTTAATCGTGCTGCAAAAAGCTTTGTTGTCGGAGCGCTCGTCGGCATAAAAGCTCAGAATATGGGGAATGAGTGTTTTGGGAATTCCCGCATTGAGAGCGTACATCGACATGTGATCTCCGCCGTAGGTAGTAAATCCAAGAGCAAGCTCGGAAAGGTCGCCCGTGCCGATAACGAGAGCATTTTCGGCATTGGCTATGTCCATAAGTATTTGAGCGCGTTCTCTCGCCTGTGCGTTTTCATAAACAACGTCGTGAAGGTCAAGGGGATGTCCAATACTTAAAAGGTGCTGGGAAACTGCATCGCAAATATTGATTTCACGAAGCTCAACGCCAAGCTCTCTTGTGAGTGCGCAAGCATTGTTTTTCGTTCTTTCGGTGGTAGCAAAGCAGGGCATTGTTACAGCGATAATATCGCTCGGCTTTTTGCCCATGATCTCAAAGGTGTGAGCAATTGAAAGGAGGGCGAGTGATGAGTCAAGTCCACCCGAAACACCGACTACGCATTTCTCAGCTCTTGAGCTTTCCATTCTTTGCTTTAAGCCGTATGCCTGAATGGAACGAACCTGCTCGATATTACGCTTAAGCTGTGCGGGATCGCCGTTCACAAAGGGAAGCGGATCGATTCGTCTTGCAAGGTCGGTCTCTTCGATTTCGAGATCAAAGGGAACGAACACGATATTCTTGTCAACGTTTGTTG
>JAZRCO010000036.1:0-9182 GCA_045659855.1 Eubacteriales bacterium
TGTAGAGCATTGCCGACCAGCCGTTGTCGAATGCGCTGCGGCTCTCACGGAGAGTGATAGCAACGTACTCAAAGCCGAACTTGTCTGCAAGCTGCTTTGCAACAGACTTGTAGCCCTCGTGATTGAGCTTGCCGCCGTAGATGTCGGTAGCCTCTGCCTCAATACCGAATACGTCCTTTGCGTCTTCTTCGTTAGAGATACAAACGTCAACGTACTGGCAAAGGTCTGTCATGGCCTCGCGAGCTTCAGCTCTTGTCCAGAGCTTACCGCGGTAGTTAAGGTCGCAAGAGATCTTAACGCCTCTTGCCTTAGCTGCCTTACAAGCCTCGCGGCAAATTTCAACTACGTTTGCACCAAGTGCGGGAGTGATACCTGTGAAGTGGAACCAGTCGGCACCGTCAAAAATAGCATCCCAATCAAAGTCGGATGTAGAAGCTTTTGCAATAGCGGAGTTAGCGCGGTCATAGATACAAACTGATCCTCTCTGAGAAGCGCCCTTTTCGTTGAAGTAGATACCCACTCTATCGCCACCGCGAACGATCATAGATGTGTCAACGCCATATCTTCTAAGACTGTTTACAGCTGCCTGACCGATTGCGTGTGCGGGGAGCTTTGTAACAAATGCTGCATCAAGACCGTAGTTAGCAAGAGAAACGGAAACGTTTGCCTCGCCGCCGCCGAATGTGAATTCAACGTGATCGCACTGAACGAATCTTTCGTAATTATAGGGCTGAAGTCTGAGCATAAGCTCGCCAAATGTAACAACTCTTTTCATTTTCAAAAATTCCTTTCAAATATCTATGGTTTTCCTAAAAATTTAATGACAAATGTGCAATGCGAAGCCACCGATCTCGTCAGCGAGGTAGATGAAGGTCATCTTGCCTGCCTTATCAAATCTTGCGGTGGAGTGGTCGAACTTAACGCCACGGCGCTCGAGGTGATAAACTGCGCGCTCAACGTTGTTTGTTTGAATGCCAACGTGACCGTGAGTGCCCTTGCCTGCCGCATGCATGATCTCGATGGACTCGGAAGCGAATGTAGAAGCGCTTGCGGCTCTTGTACCGAGACCAAAGATGCCGTTGATGGCATTTGCATCGGAGTTTGCGTTGTCGGCGCTTGTTTCGTTGATTGCCATGTGCTTAAACTTAAAGCCGAGCATTGTGTCAACTGCCTGACGAACGAGCTTTGTGATGCCGTCGAAGTCGCCTGCGGCGATCATATCCGCCTTAACCATCCAGCTACCGCCACAGCAAACGATCTTGTTAAAGGAAAGGTAATCGTTTACGTTTGCGGGGCCGATGCCGCCCGTGGGCATAAAGGTAACTGCGCCGTAGGGAGCGCTCATTGCCTTAATCATATTGATACCGCCGGACTGTTCTGCGGGGAAGAATTTAACTGTTGTAAGTCCCAAGGAGAGCGCCTGCTCGATGCCTGTGGGATTGTTGATGCCGGGAATGATGGGGCAGCCCTTTTCCTGGCAGTATTTAACGATCTCGGGATTGAAGCCGGGGCTAACGATAAACTTTGAGCCCGCCTCGATTGCGTCGTCAACCTGTTCCTTTGTGAGTACGGTGCCCGCACCAACGATCATCTCGGGATATTCCTTTGTGATAGCGGCGATGGCGTCCTTAGCGGCTGCGGTACGGAACGTGATCTCAGCACAGGGAAGACCTCCGTCGATAAGTGCCTTTGCGAGGGGAAGAGCATCTTCAACTCTATCGATCTTGATTACGGGTACGATACCGATAAGGGATAATTCTTTTAAAACGTTCATATATATTCTCCGTTCTTCACCGATTTTGCGGTGATTTCAATAAAAGGTTTTGCGAACGGCCATATTAGGCCATCCTATTTCATTCTATATTTTATCATATTGACGGAAAAAGTCAATAGTTTTTTGTTTGTATGGGTCAAAAAAATCAAGAGAAGATATTGGAAATCTTCTCTTGATAGCGTTTTGTGTGAATTTTTATAATTTATTTGACAATATAGCTCTTCACGCCCTTGCTTTCAAGTGCGGCGATTCGGTCGGCGAGGGTGGAGCTCTCTACCGCCGAGATCATCACAACGGCGCCGTAGCGCTCGATGAAATATGCAAGCGGATCAAGACTTGCGCTTATATCCTCGGCGCTCCTTGAGCCAAGATCGACAACGCAGTAGTCGGCGATAGCGAAAAGCTCGGAGATGACTCCCGAATTGCTCGCGCCCGTGAGGAAGGAGAGGGGAACACGAACGCCGATGGGCGTGCCCGAGCAGGCGAGCTTGAGGTTGAGGAGATAGGTGTGATAGTATATTGCGTTATCCTTGTTTATCTCGTCGGAAAACTCAACGATTATCTCGTCAAAGGCGATCTTCGCCGCCTCGGCGAGAAGGATTGCCTCGTTTGTTTGCGTTTTCATTCGGCTTTCAGCACCGAGCTTTGACGAAAAGTCGGATCTAAAAAGACCGATCGCGTGGTCGTTATAATAATCGAAGTGGTTTCCAAGACGGGAGAGAAGCAAATTATCCCTTTGAGCATAGCCAAGCTCCTCGGCCTTGCTTGAAGAATAGATGAGTGCCTCGCCCGTGTTGAGCTCCAAGAAGAGCGCGTTGCCGCTATCCCTTGCCGAACCCGTTTGCTCGGAGAGGGAAACGTTTGGATCGGCACCCGTGAGGTCGGCATAATATGCGTGGCATTTCACCTTTGGTGAGGTCTTGTCCACGCTCGGTACACCGAGAGAGGAGGGCGAGCCCGAATTGTTTATGGAATTTTGCGAATCGTGCGCCCTGTCGCCAAGGAAATTGCCGAGCAGCATCGCAAGAAGGAAGGATAAAATGACACAGCCCACAATAACGATAACGGTGTTATTTGTCTTGCCCGAGCGCGTGGAAAAACGAGAGCTCCTTGAGAGCTTGCCTTCCTTGTATATTTTGTTTGGATTCTTTACCGGTTTCATCGGCTTTTGATTCTTTTGGGGCTTTAACACAAGGCGTGAATCCTCCTTTCCTCGCAAATTTTGTCACATTTTATGCGCACGGTCTTGCGCGCACATTACCACAGTATGATTTTAACTTATTTTTATTAACAATTTGTGAACAAATCGCCCTTTGCCGTTGAAAAGTTGTGCGACCTATGATATAATCAAGGCAAGTGGCACGCACCCGTGCGGTGCGAGCCGAGTTCGGTTCTTTCGGGAGGTAAAGTATATGAAAATAATGCATCTTGCGGACTTCCATCTTGACAGCGCATTTTCGGGCCTTGAGCTTTCAAGGGCGGAGGAAAAGCGCGCTCAGCTCAGGGAGTGCTTTGTTTGTGCGCTCGCCCGTGCAAAGGAGGAGGGAGTAAAGCTCGTTCTCATCGCAGGCGACCTTTTTGACACGCCGTTTTGCAGCTTTGAAACGAGAAAAAAGGTGTTCGACGCAATATCGGGTGTTGGATGTCCCGTCGTGATCGCCCCCGGAAACCACGATTATTACAACAAAAACGGCACATACGCCGATAAAAATATTCCCGAAAACGCATTTGTCTTCACCTCAAACGAGCTTGGTCGCTTCGATTTCGACGAGCTCGGTGTGAGCGTTGTCGGCTATGCGTTCACGTCGGATAGATACGAGGAGAATCCTCTTGCGCAGGACGTTCCACTCTCAAGCGAGAACGTAAATATCCTTTGCGCTCACGCGGAGCTTGGCGCACCCTTTTCAAAATACGCGCCGCTCAGTCCCAACGCGATCGCAAGATGCGGCTTTGCCTATGCGGCGCTCGGTCACGTGCACAATGCACCCGAACCCGTAACGGCGGGCGAAACGCTTATCGCATATAGCGGATTCCCGCAGGGAAGGAGCTTTGACGAGCTTGGCGAGGGCGGAGCTTACATCCTTGACATTGACCTTGAAACAAGGAGAGTGAAGGCGGAGCGCATCGTCCTATCCAAAATGGTATATGCCATCGAAAAAGTGGACGTTACGGGAGCTTCAAGCGAGGACGAGATAGCTCAAAGGGTGAGAGATGCGGTAAGCTCTCGCACGGAAAGAAAAGAGGATTTGGCTCTTAGAGTCCGTCTTTGCGGCTCGGTGCCCTCGGAGCTCTCCATAGACGTTCGAAAAATGGCACTTGAAGCATCCTATCTCTCCCTTGCTCTTTTGCAAATAAGGGATGAAACGGTTGCGAATTTCGACCTCGAGCATCTCAAAAAGGATATGACGGTGAGGGGCGAGATATACAGGAAGCTCTTGCCAATGCTTGAATCGGCGGACGATAGCGAGCGAAGAAAGGCATCCCTTGCCTTAAAATTCGCCCTTGCGGCTCTCGACAAGAGAGAATTCGGCATTGACTGACGGAGGACGGTGAATCAATGAGAATAATTGAGCTTAATATAATACAGTTTGGAAAATTTAAGGACCGAAGCTTCACGCTTGAGCGCGGATTTAACGTTGTCAAGGGTGATAACGAGTCGGGAAAATCCACCCTGCTCGGATTTATCAAGTTCGCGCTCTACGGAGTGGGAAGAAAGAATCCAAGCATTGCCGTTGGCGAGCGCGAGAGAGCACTCTCTTGGAACGTCGGTATTGCGGCGGGCTCGCTCGTTATCGAGGACGTTGACGGCAAGCGATACCGCATCGAGCGAAGCGGTCGCGAGGGTGAGAGGGGTACTTACGTTGACAAGGCGAGAATAATCGACCTTACAAGCGGCGAGGAGGTCTTTTCGGGTGAGGTTCCCGGTGAGCATTTTCTCGGAATCGATGCCGGCGCATATGACAGCATGTGCAACATCAAGCAGCTCGACACAGTCGCTATCGGTGCTGATGCAGTGAAGGGCGTTATCGATAATCTTTTGTCATCGGGCGACGAGAACACCAACGTTCAGGGCGCCATCAAGATGCTTGACACCGAGCGCCGCCGTCTTTTGCACACCAACGGCAGGGGCGGTCTTGTCTATGAGGGCGAGCTTGCCTTGAACCGACTCAAAGCCGACTACAAAAGCGCTATCAGCTTTGAGGGCGAATGCATAAAAAATAAGGACGAGCTCGAGGCGGTCGAGCAGTCCCTTGCGAAGGCGCAGGAGGAGTTTAAGATCGCCCAAAAAATGTGTGATATACATGATGACGTCCTTCGACTTCAAAAGTTCGACACACTTGCCGAGCTTAAGGAAAAGAGAAAGGCGCAGCTCCTCGAAATATCGAATCTCGAGAGGGGCGCTCACTTTGATATAGATCTTGCGAGCTATGAGAGAATAGCGCGACTTAACGGAGCATCCGAATCTCTTGGCAGGAGCGAGAGCTCACTCGCCGTTGCCAAAAACGAGCTTTTGGATAGCGAAGCGGCTCTTTCGTCGGTCAAGATCGAAAATTTTGAGAGCTTTGGCGAGATAATAGACCAATACGGAAGCGTGAGAAACGCCATTTCCCACCTTGAGACCAAGAAGAAAAAGAGATCGTCGAGTGCGCTTGCACTCACGGTGCTCGGTATCGCCTGTGCGGTTCTCCTTGTTTTTGCCGCCACTCTTGCGCTCGCAATGGACAATTTTGCGGGCGGAACGACCGTTGCCTTTATCGGCATACTTTTCGGAATCGGTGCGATCTCCGCATATAAGAAATTCCGCTTTGCCAAGGCGGGAATAGACGAATTTATGTCAAAGCTCGGCGAGGGCTTTTGCCCGAAGAACGAGGATGCCATCCGCACAGCTCTTGAGGGTTTCCTTAACGATAGGAGCGACCGCGCTCGCTTTGTGAATGCAAACGAGTCGGCAAAATTCAGAGTGGCGGTTGCCGAGGATTCCTACAGGGCGGAGCTTGACTCCGCAAGGGTGATCGCAAAGGAGGTCGGTCTTTCGTGCGAGGACGGTGAGCTTTGCGATGCTCTCTCCCGACTTGCAAATGATATGAGAGAATATCTTGACAATAGAAAAGCAGTTGAGGGCGAGGCGCATAGCACAAAAACGCTTATAGATGCGCTCACGTCCGAGCTCGAACGCTTCAACGAGGCGGATATCAGGGCAAGGATCACTCCCGAGATACTTGAAAAGATGAGGGGAGCTTCATTTGAAAAGCTGAAGCACGCGCGCGAGATGGCGTTGCAAAGAACCTCTCAAATCAATCAGTACAAGGCGGGAATAGAGCGCAACCTTATGGCGAGCGAAATGAGAAGAAGCTCTGCGGAGATATATCCCGAAATAGAGGCGCAGGAGAAGAAGCTCGAGGAGCTCAAGCTCCGCCTCGACGCCGTGCGACTTGCCATGGAAACGGTGAATGCGGCATCCCTTGAGCTAAAGAGTGATTTTACACCAAGGATAAGGGATAACGCAAGAAAGAACCTTTCCACCGTAACGGACGGAAAATACACCGAGCTGCACATTGATGAGAATATGGGACTCACGCTCTTTACCGAGGGAGCAACACGTCCGATAGATTATCTCAGCAAGGGAAGTCTTGATGCGACCTACCTTTCGGTGCGCCTTGCGTTGCTTGAAACGCTTCTTGACGGAAGGGAACCGCCGCTTTATATGGACGAATCCCTCTCCCAGCTCGATGATACGAGGGCTAAAAACGCACTCCGTGCAATTATTGCAAGCTCAAACGGCTCACAATGTGTCCTCTTCACCTGTCAAGAGCGCGACGTAAAGCTCGTAAGGAGCATAACCGACGTAAACTTGATCGAGCTTTAAAATATAAAAGCCACCCGAAATTCGGGTGGCTTTTTTTATGTAGATTTCGTTGCACAAATTATTCTTGGCTTGATTTTGCGGCTCTTTCGGCTGCTTTTTTTGCCTTTTCCACCTCTCGCTGCTCCTCGATGAGCTTAAAGATCTCCTCGGCGGCAAGACGGGATTTGCCCACCACGTAGGAATCCTCCTTCTTGGGCATTGCGAAGTAGAGGGCGCGGTTATTACCCATGCCGATAACGTCGCCGAGCGTGTACCAATGGAACGCCGCCTCGAGCGTGTACATTGATTTTGAGCTTTGGCTGTAATCGAGCTTTCCTTCGCATCCTGTGAGGTGCAAGCCCTCGAAGCTGTGGGAAACGGAGCCGCTACCAACCTTATAAACGTCCTTGTGGTTGACGATCATATAGATATCGCAGGGAACCTCAAAGCCGTATTCGTTCTTTTTGATCTCTTCCTTCACGCAATCGCGCTGCCATTTATACCAATCGGGAATGTGGTCAAAGTAATCCTCGCCCTCAAGCGCCTTGAGGTAGCCGAGCTCGGTGAGCTCCCACTTCTTGCCGCACGCGTGGCAGGTGAGGTGAACGCCCTTGCCCTCCATCTTGCCTTCCTTTTGGCAATGGGGACATTTATAGAGAACGCTATCAAGACCGTCCGCGCGGAAGGGCTCGTCGATAACGATGTTGTTTTCCTTTTGCCAACGGTATTGGTCATAGGAGAACTGCTCGTCGATGACCGCTTGGATCTCCTCGGCGCTCATCTCCTTGATCTGCTCGGGGGAGAGCACGTAGCGAAGCTCCGCGGAAACGGGAAGATCGCGGTTTTGGAGCTTATTAAAAATGGGGTCGCGAAGATATGAGCCGTAAGTTTCGAGCATGCAAAGCGGAACGCCGAGCATCTTAACGAGCTTTGCAACGGTAGTGGGCATGGTGGTCTTTGTTCCGTCAAAGCTATAAGCCGCCTCGGGGAACATGAGCACCGAGCACTTATTCTCGGTAAGACAGTATTTGATATCACGGATGAGCTGAAGATCCGCGATGAATTTTCTTGTTGGGAAGCAACCGATTTGCTTCATAATGGGGCCAAGACCGACAAAGGAGTCGAGCGTTGCCACGGTGTTGAATTTTCTCGGGAAGAGCATTGAATAGGCGATCTCAAAGTCGAGGAAGCTTGAGTGATTCATGAGGATGAGCGCGGGCTCGTCCTTGCCGAGCTTTTCCATACCTACCTCACGGTGAGTGAAATGCACCTGATGAAGCGCGGGCTGGGAAATTACCTTAGTGAGTACTCGCCAAAAAAGGCCGGGAACCTTCGGCTTAAAGTGCTTGGGCACCTCCATTGCCATAACCTCGTCGTAGTCGCGAACAACGTTTTTGATCTTCATAGATTATTATCCAACTTTCTATAAAATTTGGTATTGCGAAAACAGTATATCATCTTTTTTTAACTTTTGCAATAGATTTTTCATATATTGCTAACAAATGGAATGAAGATGGGGGATAATTTATGAATGTTGATTGCATAAAAATGCAGGCGGCGGGCAACGATTACATATTTTTGGACTGTCTTGTGAGGGAGGTCGAGGATCCGAATATACTCGCAAGAGCGCTATGCAAAAGGCGGATCTCGGTGGGAGCTGACGGTTTGATACTTCTACTCCCCTCGGAGCTTGCCGATGCGAAAATGAGGATATTCAATGCGGACGGAAGCGAGGCGAAAATGTGCGGAAATGCCGCCCGTTGCGCCGCACGACTCCTATACGAGAGTAATTATGCCAAAAAGAGCCGCATCACTCTTGAAACGCTCTCGGGAGTTTACAAGGTCTATCTCACCGTGAAGAACAGGGCGATAGAAACGATTGCGGTAGATATGGGCAGGGCAAGTGTTGGCGAGATGTTCTTTTACGAAAACGGCGGAGAAAAATACGAAATGCGCGCGATAAATATGGGAAACGAGCATCAGGTCGCCTTCGTTCCCGACGTCGATTTCGTCGATTTTGATCGGATCGGGCCAAAATTTGAGAAAAACCCCATGTTCCCCGACGGAGTGAACACCGAGATATGCGAGATAGTGGGAGAGAATCACATCAAGGTTCGCACGTTTGAAAGGGGATGTGGCGATACGCTCGCCTGCGGAACGGGTGCTTGCGCGGCGGCGGTCGCGGCGGTCGTAAACGGCATTTGCTCGCCCTCGCGTCTTATCAAGGTGGATATGAGGGGCGGAGAGCTCAACGTGCTTTGCAACGAGATGATGAGAGTCATTCTTCTCGGCGGTGCAAGGAGGGTCTTTGAGGGCGTTGCGCACCTCGGCGGGCTTGAAAAATCCGACACGGATGACCACGGTGACAAAATATGACGGATATCTTAATAGACGTCAATCCAAATTTCGCGCGCCTTAGCAGGAGCTATCTATTTTCCGAGATCGCGCGCAGAGTTGAAGAGGAGAAAAGAAGAATCCTCTCACGCACGGCTTGTCACGGCGACGGCGAGCGCATCATCTCGCTGGGCATCGGCGACGTTTCCTTGCCACTTTCCAAAACGG
>JAZRCO010000037.1:0-13208 GCA_045659855.1 Eubacteriales bacterium
ATTTTGTCAGTAGAGGATAAGAGCGTATACAATACAAGACTTGCATTGACAAAGGCGACAAACTACGTTCTTGGTAACGCTTTTGAGCTTATTTGTCTTAAGAAAACTCCCAAAATCTAATTAATTCATCAAAGAGAGGTAACAAATATGTCCGGACATAGTAAATGGAACAATATCAAACATAAAAAAGAGAAGACCGATGCCCAGAAGGCGAAGATCTTCACAAAAATAGGTAAGGAAATCACAATCGCAGTTAAGTCAGGCGGCGGTGACCCCACAGTAAACTCCAAGCTTCGTGACCTTATCCAAAAGGCAAAGTCAAACAACGTTCCCAACGATAATATCGAGCGTACGATTAAGAAGGCGTTGGGTGAAACTAATACTACCTACGAAGAAATCGTATACGAGGGCTACGGCCCCGCAGGTATTGCGGTTATTGTTGAGGCACCCACCGATAATAGAAATAGAACAGCGGGTGACGTTCGTTCCTACTTCTCAAAGTTCAAGGGCAACCTCGGTCAAACAGGTTGCGTTAGCTACTTGTTCTCAGAGCAGGGCGTTATCATCATCTTGAAGGAGAGCGTTACTGACGAGGATACCTTGATGGAAACAGCTCTTGAGGCGGGCGCATCCGACTTCTCAAGCGACGGCGACGTTTTCGAGATCTATACCGAGCCCGACGATCTCTACGCAGTTAACGACGCACTCGTTGCCGCAGGTTATGAAATTGAATCCTGCGAAAAGGATAAGATTGCTTCTAACTACGTTACTCTCGACAACCCCGAGGACATCAAGTATATGAATCTCTTGATCGAAAATCTCGAGGATCACGATGACGTTATGAACGTATATCACAACTGGGAAAACTGCGACGACTAATACCGAAAATAAACAAAAAAATCCGCAAGAAAAAATCTTGCGGATTTTTTATATTTTTTTGAATTTTTTTATCAAAAACATTTGTAATTTCTAAATATATATGTTATAATAATTGGAGAATGGCTTATTATACTTATTTTTAGATAAATCTCACATGTAAAGGAGTAAAATTATGGAACAAACATTGCAAACACGCTTTCAAAATTTTGAATTATTTTGGGAAAATTTCCAATATCACGTACTCGGCGGTATTGCAAGCTTTAAGCTTATCGACCTTATCGACATCATTGTTTTATCCTTTATTCTATACATGGTGTGGAAATTTATTTTAAATAAGCGCGCAGCTCGACTTTTAGTGGGTCTTCTTGTCATTGGCTGTGTATTGGTAGTAAGCCTCTTACTTGACATGAAGGCAACCTCGTTTATTTTTAGTTCCTTCAACCAGGTTGGAGTTTTAGCTCTTATAATCATGTTCCAGCCCGAGCTTCGTTCCGTTCTTGAAAAGATCGGTAATGCTCCCATCTCCAATATAAAGAGCATCTCCAACGATAATAGAAGCTCATCCTATATCGCAAACTCCATCGGTATCATCACCGATACAGTATGTGACTTGTCAATGGAAAAGACAGGTGCAATTATCATCATCGAAAGAGAAACCAAGCTTGGTGAGTACATAAAAACAGGCACACTTGTAAACGCTCAGCTTTCATCTCAATTGTTGAAGAATATTTTCTACAACAAAGCACCCTTGCACGACGGAGCAGTTATTCTTCGCGGATATAGAATATATTCCGCAGGATGCTTCTTGCCCCTTTCAACCAAGGATGATATCGATGAAAACTTCGGTACAAGACATAGAGCAGCTATCGGTATATCCGAGGTAAGCGACGCCGTTGCAATCGTTGTTTCCGAGGAAACCGGTAGAATATCCATCGCGATCGACGGTGAGCTTAGACAAAATTACAGTCAAAAGACCTTGAAAAAGGAGCTCTCTAAAATATTGATCCCCAACACTAAAAAGCAAACGCAAAAGAGCACCCCCAACGAAACCAATCAAACTGACGAGGAGGTATCCAAATGATTTTCAAACGCAATAAAATCCAAAATACAAATACTGAGACAAGCGTAAACGAAGAATCTACTCCTAAAAAGAGTGGTTGGACAGCCGTTCTCGCAATCGTTGCGTGCATACTTCTTGCAGTATTGATATGGTCTTACTCATTCTACGCAAGAGACCATATGGCTGAAAAGCAAATAGCTGTTAAATTCGTTCTCACCGGTGGAGAATCCCACGAGTTTATTTCACCCGCTTTAACAACCTTGACTTTTTTCGGCGAGGAATCAGTTCTCGATAGAGTTGATATTATTACCTATGAAGTAAGTAGGGATGAATTTGAGACCTACGGGGAAAAGGTAACGATCAATATTCCTTATTCCGAGGGTTACCACACTCACACAACGCAAGTTGAGTTAGCTTTATATTCAACTGTTAATAAGAGCGATGACAAAGCTACTGATAAATAACATTAAAATATCCATAAACGACGATGAATCCGTTGCCCTTGAAAAAGCTAGGCAATTGCTTAGAAAAGCAGGATACAAAAAGCAAAGCTTTGATCTTTCGGTTCATAAAAGATCAACCGATGCGCGCGATAAAAACAACATTATTTTTGTTTATAGCATCATAGCAACCTGCGAGCAGGATATCACCGTCAACGATCCTTCAATTAAGCTCTTTACCGAGGATATAATAGACGTTCAGTTCGGAAGCGTTGAAAATACCGAGCCACCAATCATAGTCGGTATGGGGCCTGCGGGTATGTTTTGTGCGTTGCTTCTCGCTGAAAACGGATTTTGCCCGATATTGATCGATAGGGGAGATAACGTTGAAAATAGAACCAAGGCACTTAACGAATTTGTTACAAGTGGTTCTCTTGATCTTGATTCCAACGTACAGTTTGGTGCAGGCGGAGCAGGTACCTTTTCGGACGGAAAGCTTACTACACGCATCAACGACAGTAAATGCAATTATATACTTTCTCGCTTTGTGGAATTCGGCGCACCAGAGGAAATATTGACCAAGGCAAAACCCCACATTGGAACTGATATCTTAACCAAGGTAGTAGAAAACATACTCGGCAGAATTGAAGAGCTCGGCGGAAAGGTAATTTATCGCTGTAGAATGGACTCCATTCAAAGCTCTGAAAACGGTATCGGCGTTTCAACCACACAGGGAGATTACAAAACAAACGACCTTGTTTTAGCTATTGGACATAGCGCAAGGGACACACAAAGAATGCTTCTTGCAAAAGGACTTGTTATCGAGCCCAAGCCATTTTCGGTTGGTGTAAGAGTTGAGCATCTTCAAAGAGATATCGATAAGGCGCTTTACGGCAAATATGCGGGGCATCCAAAGCTTGGTGTCGGTGAATACAATCTATCCGATACAAAGGGCGGTAGAGGGGTATATACGTTTTGTATGTGTCCAGGAGGCGAGGTCGTCCCCGCCACATCCCAAGAAAACGGAGTATGTGTTAACGGCATGAGTAGATTTGCCCGTGACGGAGAAAACGCCAACTGTGCAGTTAACGTGTCAGTTTTCACCGAAGATTACGGCAATGATCCCTACAAAGCCATAGATTATCAAGAGGATCTTGAACGCAAAGCGTTCATAGCTGGTGGCGGAGATTATTTTGCACCCATTCAGCTTATGGGCGATTTTCTAAGCGATCAGGCAATACATGAACCGTCAAGAATTATGCCTACGTATGCAAACGGAAAACGTACGAGAGTCGCATCCATCGGCAACGTTTTGCCGTCATATATAACTAACCGACTTAAGGAAGGCTTTACGATTTTCAATAAAAGAATAGACGGCTTTGCTATAGACGATGCCGTTATTACGGGAGTTGAAACTCGCACGTCCTCTCCTATAAGAATTATGAGAAACGATCAATTGACCGCCATTGGTAATCCTTATATCTATCCTTGCGGAGAGGGAGCAGGATATGCGGGCGGTATTATGAGCGCAGCAGTTGACGGAATCAAGGTCGCGCTCGAAATAATGAAAAAATACAAACAAAAATAACTTAGAAAGGAGGTCATATCCGTGAAGAATACAAGAAAGACCGTTTGGTCGTCAAAATATGTTGAAACGCCCGAAATCAAGGAAATAGTTTCAACCATAGCAAAAGAAAATAATATATCGGAAATATGCGCCTCCTTGTTATATAACCGCGGATTTAGAGATTCCAAGGAAGTCACCAGCTTTTTCAATTTTGATGATGCAATCATCCATTCTCCACTCCTACTCAAGGATATTGAAAAGGCGGTAGCACGAATTCAAAAAGCCGTGGAAAATCATGAGAGAATAGTCATCTTCGGTGACTACGATGTTGACGGTGTAACCTCAGTTACAATGATGTACCTATACCTCAAGGACTTGGGTGCGGAGGTTAGCTACTATATCCCCAACCGCATAGGAGAGGGATACGGTCTTTCAAGCGCCTCTATTGAATTGCTCGCAAGCTATGGGGTTTCACTTATCATAACCGTAGACACGGGTATTACCGCCATTGATGAGGTCGAATTTGCCCGTTCGCTCGGTATCGACGTAGTCGTTACGGACCACCACGAATGCCACGAATCCATACCGGATGCCGTTGCAGTTATCAATCCCCATAGAAGTGACTGCCAGTATCCCTTCAAATCGTTAGCAGGTGTCGGCGTTGCTTTCAAGATCATTTGCGCTTACGAAGCAATGACCTTTTATCCTAAAGAAAAAGAATCCGAAGCAATCAAGTCCATATATTATAGGTTTGCCGATCTTGCCGCTATCGGTACGATAGCTGACGTTATGCCAATTATTGATGAAAACCGTATGATCGTCAAGTTTGGACTTTCCTTAATTGAAAAAACCAAGAGAGTTGGATTGCTTGCACTTATGGAAGCATCAAGTCTTGGCTCCAACCCCAACGTTAGACCTGTTGGCGATGCCAAACCGCGTTTTTCCAAGCCAAAGAAGATCAATTCCACCTATATCGGCTTTACAATTGCTCCAAGAATCAATGCCGCAGGTAGAATAAGCAGCGCAACACGCGCAGTAGAGCTCTTGCTCACTAACGATGCAAGCGTTGCTGCCGAGCTTGCCTTTGAGCTTTGCGAAACAAACTATCAAAGACAAATCGAGGAAAATAAAATCGCTGAAGAAGCTTACAAAAAGATCGAGAATGACCTTGATCTTTCCAAGCAAAAGGTCATCGTCATTGCCGATGACGAGTGGATGCAAGGCGTTGTAGGCATAGTTTCCTCAAAAATCACGGAGAAATACGGACTTCCGTCAATTCTTATATCATTTGACGGCTCAATCATAGGCGAACCCAGTGATCTTGATATCGGCAAGGGATCGGGTAGAAGTATAAAAAGCTTCAACCTAGTTGAAGCGCTCATTAACTGCAAGGATTTGCTTGTAAAATTCGGCGGTCATGAGCTCGCAGCAGGACTAGCCCTTAGAAGAAAAGACGTCGACAAATTTAGAGATGCAATCAATGAATATGCCAATAGCATACTGAAGGAAGAGGATCTTTACTATAAGCTTGAAGCCGATAGGGAATTGACCATCGAAGATATCTCACTTGACTTAGCAAAGGAGATTACCAAGCTCGAGCCGTTTGGAAACTCCAATCCATCCCCCAGCTTTATTATGAAGGGGCTAAAGGTTCAAAGAGCATATTCAATTGGAAACGGAAACCACTCAAAGCTAATTTTGGAATACAATGGCAAGACTGTGAACACGGTTATGTTCAATAAGTCCCATTTCCTTCTTAGAATCAATGAGGGCGACGTTGTTGATATCATGTTTAACCTTGACGTTAACGTGTTCAATAACGTTGAGAGTGAGCAATTAATCATTCAAGATATCAAGCACTCCGAGGAATTTGTTTCTTACTTTAAAAACGAAAACGAACTGTATCAAGCGATACGCAAGGGTGAAGGATTCCGCGAATCGGATGACATTTTGCCCACTCGCGACGATTTTGTTACCGTATACTCACTTTTGAGACGTGAGTTTAGATGCGGCAACGATATGATGACCGAGGTTGATATCCACAAAAAGCTTTTGCAAATCAAGAACGCAAATATTCGTCTTGTAAAGCTGAAGTTCATACTGGAAATTATGAACGAGCTCAAAATTTGTACTGTCAAAGAGGTCAATCCGGGCATTTATCAGTACGATATATATTTCAGTTCGGAAAAAACAAGCATTGAAAAATCTTCAATACTTAAAAAAATCAAAAATCAATGTTTAAAATCTTAACGGAGTAGTTATGTCCAACACACATCCAGATATCGAAAAACTGATAACGATGCTAAAGGCAACGGGCAAAAAATATGATATCGAGAAAATAGAAAACGCATTTGAATATGCTAACGTTCTCCACGAGGGACAGTTTCGCGCAAGCGGTGAGAAGTATATCTCCCACCCTGTAGCCGTTGCCGAAATCGTTGCAGGACTCGAGCTTGACACCGACTCTATATGTGCGGCTCTTTTGCACGACACGGTTGAAGACTGTGCCGAAAAAACCAATTTAAATGAAATTGAAAAGCTCTTTGGCAAGGACGTTGCTATGCTTGTAGACGGTCTTACCAAAATCGTCACCCTTAAGGTGGAGGATAAAGAAGAGGCGCATATTGAAACTCTTAGAAAAATGCTTCTCGCCATGTCCAAGGACGTTAGAGTTATCTTTATCAAGCTTTGCGATAGACTTCACAATATGAGAACTCTCGATGCAAAGCCCGACCATAAGCGTAGAATAACAGCTCTTGAAACCATGCAGGTATATGCGCCCCTCGCTCATAGACTCGGTATGCAAAAGATCAAGCAGGAGCTTGAAAATCTCGGTCTTAAATATATTGACCCCATCGGTTACGACGAGGTTCGCAGTAATATAGAAAAGAAATACGGACAAAGTCTTCACTTTATCGAGGACGTTCGTTTAATGGTTGACCAAAAGCTCACCGAAAACAATATCAAATTCACCCTTGAAGGAAGAATCAAGACCGCATACAGTATATATCGCAAGATGTACAACCAAAACAAGAGCTTTGATGAGATCTTCGACTTTTACGCATTGCGTATCATCGTTGACTCCGAGCTCGATTGCTATACTGCACTCGGTCTTATTCACGAAATGTTCAATTCAGTTCCAGGACGCTTCAAGGACTATATATCCACGCCCAAACCCAATATGTACCGCTCACTCCACACTACAGTTATTGGAAAGTACGGTATTCCTTTCGAGGTTCAAATCAGAACCTGGGAAATGCATCATATTGCGGAATACGGTGTTGCCGCACACTGGAAGTATAAGTCGGGTGAACGATCCAAGGAAGAGATTGATAAGAAGCTTGAATGGATTTCACGCCTCCTTGAATCGGACGATGAAATGCGAGATCCCGAGGAGTTTATGCAGGCTCTCAAGATCGATATTTTCCACGATGAAACCTTCGTCTTTACGCCCAACGGTGACGTGATGGCATTGCCTCAGGGCGCAACGGTTATCGACTTTGCTTACTCGATACACAGTGCTGTTGGTAATAAGATGATAGGTGCCAAGATTAACGGCATGATCGTTCCGATCGACAGAGTGCTTCAAAACGGTGAAATCGTTGAGATATTGACATCGTCCTCATCAAAGGGTCCGAGCCGTGACTGGCTCAAAATCGTTGCAACCAGCGGCGCTCGAAATAGAATCCGCCAATGGTTTAAAAAGGAAAAGCGTGCTGATAATATCATTCTCGGTCGCTCTATGATTGAGGGTGAAATTAAAAAGGCCGGCTTTATCGTTAATGAAGCAACAAGAACCGAGGCAGTAGAGAATATAGCACTTAGAAACGGCTTCTCATCCGCTGAGGATCTTTATAATACCGTTGGTTACGGCGGCATCCCTCTCTCCAAGGTTAAAAACAAAATCATAGACGAAATCAATAAGATAGTATCTCCCGCCGAGCCCGCGCCCGTGGTTACTGAGGAAAGTATGGTAACCGCTAAGCCGCGTAAGATCCGTTCTAATAGCGGTATTATCGTTGACGGCGAGGCAGGATGTAGCGTTAAGTTCGCAAAATGCTGCAATCCCTTACCCGGAGATAGTGTTATTGGCTTTATTACAAAGGGTTACGGTATTTCAATTCACAAGTGTGACTGTCCCAATACAATTAGCGGTCAAAAGAATCCTGAATATAAGGATAGATGGGTTAGCGCCGCTTGGGACGTTGATTCCGATCAAAAGAGAAGCTTGTTTGAAGCTAATCTTCAAATGCGAGTTGACGATAGAATCGGTATGCTTGCCGATATCTCTGTTGCTCTTGCCGACATGAGAGTTGATATCCTTCAAATCAACGTGCAAACCTCATCAGGCGGCTCCCTTGTTTACCTTAAGATAGGATGTAAGAATACCGATCACTATAACTCTATTGTTTCGAGATTAAGAAATATCCCCGGAATCTACGATGTTACGAGAGGATTTGTTAACTAAAGGAGTTTTATGATAGCTGTTATACAAAGAGTAAAAAACGCAAGCGTAACCATCGAAGGAAAGCTTAATGGTGAATGCGCGCAAGGACTCATGATATTGCTTGGCGTTGCCAGAGACGACAACGAAGAGGACGCAAGACTTCTTGCCACTAAAATTTCCAAGTTAAGAATCTTTAGCGATGACAACGGTAAAATGAATCTCTCCGTAAAGGATATAGACGGAGAAGCACTTATTGTTTCACAATTCACCTTGCTTGCAAATTATAAAAAGGGAAACCGTCCCGATTACTTCGGTGCCGGCTCGCCCGACCATGCAAATGCACTTTATGAATATTTTGTTGACCTCATGAGAGCCGAGCTCAAGCACGTTGGCACGGGCGAATTCGGTGCGGATATGCAGGTTAGTATATTAAACGACGGTCCCGTAACCATCGTTATGGATAGCAATCAACTCAAATAGGAGAAATACAATGAAATTAACCGTTAAAGGTGATATCAATGCGTTTTACGTACAAACGTTATGCATGATATTCTTTCCCGGTGAAAAATTCACGGAAAACCAAGAGATTACCGATGAAACTCCGATTATGGAGGTCACGGTAACAAATACCGAAACTCATTCGTGCGCAAGCGCTGTCTTGACCTATATGGGCAAGGTGGCAACAGCCGAGAGAACCGTTGAGTTTTCACCTGATAGAACTAAACAAAGAACCGCTAAGATAGCCGCAGGCGGAGCAGTTCTTGCAGTAGGAAGCGAAATATTGGGCTATAGACCCTCTTGGGGCATGCTCACTGGCGTTAGACCCTCCAAGGTGGCTATGGAGATGCTTCTTGATACAAATAACAAGGCAAAGGTTAGAAAGATACTGACCTCGGATTATCTTGTAATCCCCAAGAAGGCATCCCTTGCTACTGATATCGCGCGTAGGGAACAAAAGATAATCGGTAATCCCGATATTAGAGATTGCAGTATTTACATTTCTATTCCATTTTGTCCCTCTCGATGCTCATACTGCTCATTCGTGTCCTATACCACGCCCAAGCTTTTGTCCCTTATTCCTGCTTATCTTGATAAGCTTTGCAATGAGCTCACCAAAATGCTTGACACGGTTATAGAGCTAAATTTGAACCTTAAAACTATATACATTGGCGGAGGAACGCCTACAATCCTCACCGCCGAGCAGCTCAAGACACTTCTTTCAATAATCACAAGCAAGATAGACGTGAATTCTCTTGAGGAGTTTACACTTGAGGGCGGCAGACCCGACACAATAACTCCCGAAAAGCTCGCCGTTGCAAAGGCACACGGTGTTACAAGAATCAGCGTCAATCCTCAATCTCTTAACGAGCACGTTATTAAATCTATTGGAAGAAGTCACTCTATCGACGAGTTTTATCGCGCTTTTGAAATCGCCAAGAATTCAGGTATCAAGTGCATAAATACCGACCTTATAGCCGGTCTCCCAGGAGATAACTTCAAGTATTTCTCATCAACCTTTGATAAGATTATTTCGCTTGAGCCCGAGAACATCACAGTACATACGTTTTGCGTTAAGAAGGCAGCCGATATTTTGACACAAAACCACAACGTTTACTCTATACGCGGAGGAGATGCTGGCAAATGTGTTGACTATTCACAGCTCCGTGCACAAGCGGCAGGATACGTTCCTTATTATATGTATAGACAAAAGAATACCGTTGGTAACTTTGAAAACGTTGGCTTTGCGCTTGAAGGCACTGAGGGACTCTACAACATCTATATGATGGAGGAGGTACACACCATCCTTGCGGTTGGAGCAGGAGCCGTTACAAAGCTCGTTGAATATCATCCTGCTAACATTGCGGCGACAAAGATAATTAGACATTTCAATCCTAAATACCCCTATGAATATCTTGATAGCTACTCTTCGGATGAAACTATCAAGGAGATCAAAAACTTTTACGCTACTCACTAAACCAAGGAGGAAAAATGAAGACCTTATTTGAAAATGTTAGAATTCCCGAAGAATATGGCTTTGGTTCCGAACATATATATGTTTTGATCAACGGTTCGTTCATTGAATACATTGGAAAAGACAAGCCGCAGGATTACGATAAAGTAATTGCCGGAAACGGAAATCTTCTTATCCCCGGATTCTACAATTCACATTGCCATGCGGCAATGACAATGTTTAGGGGATACGGTGAAGACCTTCCTCTCGGACGTTGGCTTAACGAAAAGATTTATCCTGCCGAGGAACGTCTTAATCCTAAGAACGTATATTTGGGCGCTAAATTTGCGATTGCTGAAATGCTCAAAAACGGAATCGTTTCGTTTTCCGATATGTATATGTTCGTTGGCTCGGTAGCTCAAGCTGTAGTTGAAACGGGAATTAAGGCAAATCTTTCTAGATCACTCGTATCGTTTGGTGATGATGCAACAATTAAGGGCGACTGGAGATTTAACGAATCCATTGAATGGATCAACCAATATCAAAACGCCAATAACGGAAGACTCATTATGGATATGTCTCTTCACGCTGAATATTCTAATCAGGAAAGGTATATTCGCGAGGTTGCTGAATATACTAAAGCAAACGGACTTAGAATGCAGCTTCATGCATCCGAAAGCGAATCCGAGCATAACGAGTGTATCAAGCGCCACAGAATGACTCCCGTAGAGTTCTTCAAGGATACGGGCGTGCTTGATTCTCCCACAACCCTTGCTCACTGTGTTTATGTAACTGATTCCGATATGGATATACTTATCGAAAGCGGTGCTTTCGTTTCACACAACGCAACAAGCAACCTCAAGCTTGGTAGCGGCATTGCCCGAGTTCCTCAAATGCTCAAAAAAGGCGTTTGCGTAACTCTCGGCACCGACGGTGCAGCGTCTAATAACACTCTCGATATTATGAGAGAATATCAGCTTGCATCCATTCTTCATAAGGGCAACAACCGTGATGCTGAGGCAACTATCGCTTCTCAAATGCTTGATTTGGCCACCTTCAACGGAGCAAAATCGCAGGGAAGAAACGATTGCGGCAAAATCAAGGTTGGAAATAGAGCGGACCTTGTATTGATAGACCTTAATGCCATCAATAATAAGCCCTGCTTTGATACCTATTGCACGTTGTCCTATAGCGCTAATTCATCCAACGTCCTTATGACAATGGTTGATGGCGAAATACTCTACCAAAACGGAGAATTCACAACGATAGATATCGAAAAGGTTACCTACGAATTCGACGATATTTGTGAACATTACTTTGATTAATAGATATTGAACGGAGGCGAGAATATGTCAACGAACCATGCGGAAACGAAAAATTACGGCAAGCAATTTTTCTCCGGCGTTGCTATTCTCGCCATTTCTACTTTTATAGTTAAAATAATCGGTCTTTTCTATAAGATACCGATGATGATATATCTTGGCGCAGAGGGAATGGGATATTTCAATTCCGCCTACGATATATATTCATTATTTTTTGTAATAGCGACCACTGGCATACCCGTAGCTATTTCGATATTGGTTTCGGAAAACAATGCACAAGGAAGGCATGAGAACGTAAAGCGTATATACAAAACCGCGCTAACCGTGCTTTCCGTCCTCGGGTTGATCGGCACGGTGGCACTGTGCCTTTTGCATAACAAATTAGCCGTATGGATACGCAATGACCTTGCCGCATATTCCATACTTGCAATATCGCCAACACTACTTTTGATTTGCATTACCAGTGCAATTAGAGGTTACTTTCAAGGTAAGCAAATAATGCTCCCAACTGCGATATCACAGGTAATTGAGGCGCTCGGAAAGCTACTTCTTGGATTGGGCTTTGCGATCATTGCAATCAACAAGGGCTATCCTATTCCGACCGTTGCCGCTTTTGCCACACTCGGACTTACCTTGGGCATTGCTATATCGCTACTGTTCTTAATACTTTACAAGATCTTATATAGGGAAAAATCCCCTCCAATTAATGCAAAAAATTCGTTTGATCGATATAGCTCTATTTTCAAAAAACTTTTACAAATAGCCGTCCCCATAACCATTAGTTCAACAATACTAAGCTTGACGAAGATAATTGATATGACAATGATCCTCGGCCGTCTCAACGACATCGGCTATACACAAATAGAAGCTAACTCGGTATACGGCTCATATAGCACTATGGCGGTTTCTATTTACAACTTGCCCTCAACGCTTGTTAGCGCAATCGCATTGCCATTAGTTCCAATGCTCGCAGCGGCGATTGAGATGCAGGATAACGGAAAAGAGAAGTCGATTATTTCTTCATCCATTAAGCTAACCGCATTAATCGGATTCCCAACGGGACTCGGGATTTCTGTATTTGCCAAGCAAATTCTTTCATTGATATTCGCCTCGCAAGAAGCCGAAATCGAATATGTTTCACCCCTCCTCTCGTTGCTCGGTATATGCGTGTTTTTAACCTCAATGATCACGATAACCAATGCGATTTTGCAATCCTATCAGCTTGTTAATAAGCCGATTATTAGTATGATAGTAGGAACTGCGGTCAAAATAATTACCTCATATTATTTAATAGGAAACGAGCGTGTCAATATATACGGTGCGCCTATAAGCACCTTCTTTTCAGTGCTTGTTATCGTTGCGCTCAACCTATACTTCATTCTCAGGCGATGCGGAAAACTCAGCTCAGTTTACGAGCTGTTCGTTAAGCCGTTCATATCTTCAGCCATCGCCATTGTTTGCGGAATAGGTATCCATATGCTATTAATTGGTATACTGCCGTCAAGCATTTCAATACTTGCCACAATTCTTTGCGTCGCATTG
>JAZRCO010000038.1:0-10571 GCA_045659855.1 Eubacteriales bacterium
GGGTATGCTCGCCATGGTGCGAGGCTTTGTAAGCTCGGGAATGGATGCGTCGTGTATATTAGAAAATATAAGTCCAGCTGCTTTCATATCGTCACCTCATTATTCAGAATAGATCATTTGGTTATCGGCGATATCTTCGCCCTCACCAACTACGTTATCCGCACCAATTACGGTAATGCCTTCAGCACTTTCCTTGGGTCTGCCCACTCTTGCTCCCTTTCCAACGGTAACGTCGGAGTCGAGAATGGAGTATTCAACAGTTGCTCCCTCACCAACAGTAACATGGTGCATAAGAACGGAATCACGAACTACCGCACCCTTTTCAACGGTTACGCCGTAACCGAGAACGGAGTTGATAACGGTACCGTAGATTTCACAGCCCTCTGTGATGGAGGAGTTTTCAACGACCGCGTCCTGTCCGATGTACTGGGGCGCCTCGTTTTCGTGACGTGAAAAGATTCTTGATCTCTCACTGAATTCAAGAACGGGCTTTTCGCCGAGAAGGTCCATATTTGCTTCCCAAAGAGAAGAAATTGTTCCAACGTCCTTCCAATATCCCTCAAATCCGTAAGCAAACATCTTTTCGCCGTTTGCAAGCATATTGGGAATAATGTTCTTACCGAAGTCGTTGCTTGAGTTTTCATCCGCCTCGTCCTCGATAAGATATTTATAAAGCTTTTCCGCTGAGAAGATGTAGATACCCATGGACGCAAGGTTGCTATCGGGATTCTTCGGCTTCTCGGAGAATTTATAGATGGAATTGTCGGGGTTAACGCTCATAATACCAAAGCGGCTTGCCTCCTCCATCGGAACCTGCAAAACTGCGATAGTGCAGTCCGCACCGTTGTCCTTATGGTACTGAAGCATCTTGTTATAGTCCATTGTGTAAATATGGTCGCCTGAGAGAATGAGAACGTACTCCGCCTGATATCTCTTGATGAATTCAAGATTTTGATAGATTGCGTTTGCAGTTCCCTTATACCAATCGGAGCCGCTAAAGCCCTGGTATGGCGGGAGAATGGAAACACCGCCAAAGGTTCTGTCAAGATCCCAAGGAAGTCCGTTTCCTATGTATTCATTAAGTACGAGGGGTTGATATTGCGTGAGAACACCAACGGTGTCCACACCTGAGTTGATACAGTTTGAAAGCGGAAAGTCGATAATTCTAAACTTTCCTCCAAATGAAACTGCGGGTTTTGCTGTTTTCTTGGTCAGTGCGTAAAGTCTTGTGCCCTGTCCGCCTGCTAAAAGCATTGCGACACATTCTTTCTTCTTAAACATGATATCAAGAATCTCCCTTCATTTAATTCTTTTATTATGATAATAACTATAGATAATATAGGCATAGTCATACATTGTTATTATAGTACTTTAGCGCACTTTTTTCAAGTGTTTTTTTCACATTTTTGCCTTTTTGGTAATATTTCACAAAACTCTGTTTTTTAATGCCGATTTAGAGCCGATATAACGGAATTTTTTAGCATTTTTGTGCTCTTTTGACATATTGACATCACAAGATTTATTTGATATAATAACTATATATTGTCTTTAGGAGGTGCTGATATGAAAAATGGCTTTGCAGGCGTGATAGCTAACGCCGAGCTTTGTAATTATTTGACGGCAACCATTGAAGGCAATTCCCTGTTCCACGCATTCATTTTGCTTGGAGCAAAGGGTACGGGAAAGCACACTATAGCAAGGCACGTTGCCGCCGCACTTAACTGCGAAAACAAGGGCAAGGGCACCCACGCACTCCCCTGCGGTGAATGCTCAAGCTGCCGCAAGATTTTGCAAAACAATTCGGCGGACGTTATCACCGTTTCCCGCGAGGAGGATAGAGCCACGCTCGGCATTGAACCGATCCGTTTGGTCAAGGAGGACGTTTCGTACTACCCCAACGACGGCGATTACAAGGTTTATATCATCGAGCACGCTCACACCATGACGGTACAGGCGCAAAACGCGTTTCTTCTCACTCTTGAGGAGCCGCCGCCGTATGCCGTATTCATTCTCCTTTGCGAAAACACGGAGAACATTCTTGAGACCATCAAGAGCCGTGCTCCCATCCTTAGAATTAAGACTCCCGAAAAGCACGAGGCGGAGGAATTCATCAAAGCAAACTTCCCTGCGGCTCGCAATTTCATCAACAGTCATCCCGAGGATTTCGACCAGATATATATGGCGTCGGGCGGAAGCATCGGAAGACTGCTAGAGCTTATTAATTCAAACGAAAGAAAGCAAATATTAGAAAACCGTGAGCTTGCACAAAGGTTTATAGAGTCCATTGCAAGCCGCACACTTTCATCTAATTTTGCCGAAATATCGTCGATATTCTCGCAAAAGCGCGACGAGAGAGAAAAGGTCATCTCGCAGCTCAACGAGATCCAGTGCGCATTGCGCGACCTTATGGCAATAAAGAAGGCGGACAATCCGAAAATGATTTTCTTCACCGACCCACAGTATGCCGAGGAGCTATCCTATAGCTTCTCCGTTCAAAAGATTGCCACGGTAATGCTAAAGGCGGAGCAAGCAAGACTTGCCCTGCTTAGAAATGCAAACGTAAAATTAACGGTATCCAATTTCCTTGCCGACCTAATATAATGGAGAAAAATATGGAAAACAACAATCAAAATAACCAACAAAAGAAAAACAACAAAAAGAAATATAACCGTCGCTATCACAAGCGCAAGCCCAACAAGGAAAACGTTAACGAATTCAAGGAAAACAACGAGCTTGAAGAGCTTGACGCAGTAGAAAATGCGCTTGATGACGATGCGCTCGATAGCATTGATGCAATGGACGGCGACTTCCTTGAGGATGCCCCCTCCCAAAAGCCCGCAAGCGAGCCCAAGGAGGACGAGGAGCAGGTAGAGGTAGTGGGTGTGCGCTTTAAAAAGGTGGGCAAGGTCTATTACTTCGCTCCCGACGGCGTGCAAGCCAACAAGGGTGACTTTGCAATAGTTGACACCGCAAGAGGTCCCGAATACGGCGAGGTCTTCATTCCCAACAAGTTCGTTGGCGTTTCCGAGACCGTTCCCCCTCTTCGCTCGGTCATTAGAATCGCAACTCCCGAGGACGCAATCCACAACGAGGAAAACACCAAAAAGGAAAAGGAGGCGTTTGCAATTTGCCTTGAGCAAATCGCTAAGCACGAGCTTGACATGAAGCTCGTTGACGCTCAGTACACATTTGACAACAGCAAGCTCCTCTTCTATTTCACAAGTGCGGGACGAGTTGACTTCCGTGAGCTCGTTAAGGACCTTGCATCCGTGTTTAGAACGAGAATCGAGCTCCGTCAAATCGGTATTCGCGACGAGGCAAAGCTCATCGGCGGTCTCGGTGCCTGCGGACGTCCGCTTTGCTGCGCTACCTTCCTCTCCGATTTCGCACAGGTTTCCATCAAGATGGCAAAGGAGCAAGGACTCTTCCTTAACTCCTCTAAGATTTCGGGCACTTGCGGTAGACTTATGTGCTGTCTTAGATACGAGCAGGACACATATGAATACGAGATAGCTCGCACTCCCGCTGTTGATGCGACCGTGAAAACGCCCGACGGCGTTGGTGTCGTTACCGAAACCCATCCCCTTTCGGGACTCATCAAGGTTAAGATAACCAACAATGACGAGCACACCGTTAAGGTGTTCCACAGGGATAACGTGAAGGTGCTTAGCTCTCCCAAAAAGGTCGAGAAAGAATAATTTTTTAAATAATTTAAAAAAAGACTTGAAAAACACCCCTCGGGTGTGTTATAATAGTTCATCATTACTTATGGAGGTAATTATCATGGCTTATAAGATTACTGACGCTTGCATCGCTTGTGGTGCTTGTGCTGATGCTTGCCCCTGCGGTGCTATCACTGAGGGTGACGGTATCTATGTAATTGATCCTGATGCTTGCGCTGATTGCGGTGCTTGTGCTGACGTTTGCCCTGTAGGAGCTCCCGTTCAGGAATAATCCAATTGCATTTGAAAAAATACGGAGCAATGATTTGCTCCGTATTTTTGATTATGGAGGTAAGTTATGAACAATATCATACTTGAAAACGAAAAGCTCACCGAGGTGAACGAGAATATCAAGCTCATTCAAAAAAAGAACGGCTTGACCTTTGGCACGGACGCGTTTTTGCTCGCATCCTTTATCAAGGCGCAAAAGGGCGGCATTGCCGTTGAGCTTGGCGGTGGCACGGGCATAATTTCCCTGCTCTGCGCCTCCCGTGAGAAATTCAAAGCTATATACTGCGCCGAGATTCAAGAGGATTTTGCGGATATTATTACAAGAAATGTCGCCCTCAACAGCTTGGATAGCAAGGTAATATCTCTTTGTGACGATGTGAGAAATCTAAAAAGTGCGCATATCGGCTGCGAGGTTGATGCGGTATTTTCCAATCCCCCTTATATGAAGGTGGATAGCGGAAAAAGAAACGAGCACGACGAAAAATTCATCGCCCGTCACGAGGTTTGCGGCGACATTGGTGATTTTTGTGCTTGCGCTAAAAGATTGCTAAAGCACGGTGGCTCCTTCTATTGCGTGTGGCGTCCCGACCGCCTTGTTGACCTCATTTGCGCTATGCGAGAAAATAATCTCGAGCCAAAGGAAATGTGCTTTGTTCACGCGAACACGAAAAGCGAGCCGTCCATGGTATTGGTGAGGGCGAAAAAGGGTGCTTCGTCATCGGTCAAGGTTTGCGAGCCACTTTTCTTGAATTCGGATGACGATGCGAGGATGCTCACCGAAAGAGCGAAAAAAATATACGAGGAATGTAATTTTTAATGAAAGAACTTAAACGAATTTTAAGCTATACAAGACGTGTTGTTGACGATTATCAAATGATCGACGAGGGCGACAAAATTGCAGTTGGCGTTTCGGCAGGAAAGGATTCACTCGCCCTTCTCTATGCGCTTGCGGAAATGAGAAGATTTTACCCCAAAAAGTATGAGCTTATAGCAATTACGGTCGATATGGGCTTCCCCAACACGAGCTTTGACGGAATAAAGGCGCTTTGCGAAAAGCTCGAGGTGAAATATCATATCGTGCCCACTCAAATATACCAAATCATCTTTGAGGAGCGAAAGGAAAAGAGCCCCTGCTCGCTTTGTGCAAAGATGCGCCGTGGTGTGCTCTACAACACCGCCAAGGAGCTTGGATGCAACAAGGTGGCGCTCGGTCATCATTTTGACGATGCTATCGAAACCTTTATGCTCAATCTTTTCTTTGAAGGAAGAATCGGTTGCTTCTCGCCCGTTACCTACCTTTCAAGAATTGATCTCACTATGATCCGCCCCCTTCTTTATGCGGCGGAAAAGAGCGTTCGTCAGTTCGCCGAAAAGGCGGAATTGCCTGTTGTAAAGTCAACTTGTCCTGCCGACGGAAACACCGAGCGTGAGGAGATGAAGCAGCTTCTTCACGAGCTTGACATCAAGCACAAGGGACTTCGCTATCGTATTTTCGGTGCGATGCAGCGAGGCGAGATCGACGGCTTTAAGGTCGCAAGCTCAATGGACGGCATTAAGGATTATGACAACGAGGAAAATAGCGAAGAATAAATAAAACGACGGAAAATTCCGTCGTTTTTTGTTTTATTTTTTCTTTATCTTCAAAATTAGAAATCCAACAGCCATTCCGAGCAAGGATGGAACAAGTGGCCACAAAACACCTTCAAAGCTAATTATATTTATCTTTAAAAATGCTATCATATTCTTTAAGCTGAAGGTAAAATATTGGTGCAATACTATTCCCAATCCGCAAGTAATTGGAAGAAATATTAGGGGCAAATCAAATCCATTTCGACTAACGTAAAATACGGACAATCCAAATGGCAATATAGTGCAAAGCAATACTGACTGCACAAGAAGTGAATACCCTAATGCATCGGGGTTGAACAGCCAAAAGAATGCCAAGCTAAGCACCCAAAATGCAAGATATACGCTAACGGTTATTATATTCGTTTTGTTACTTCCCTTCATTATTTGCACCACCTCTCTACCGTTAGTATACCACCTTAAAAAAATAAAGTCAATAAAAATAAGCGAACTGCCTAAAGACAGTTCGCTTTGTTTTTATATACAAGTAACCGCTATATCGCCGTTTTCAACGGAGATATGCACCTTATTTATCGTTCTATTATAGTCCGCGATGACCTTTTCGGCAATGGCATCCTCGATATGAGTTTGGATAAATCTTCTCATATTTCGTGCACCGAATTTTGCGGAATACGACTTTTCACCAACGAATTTGAGTGCCTCGTCGGTATAGGAAAGGTCGATTCCCTTTTCCTTAAGTGCCATCTTGAGCTCGCTGAGCATAATGTCGGCAATTCTTTCAAAGTTCTCCTCGGTGAGAGAATTGAACGTGATTATCTCGTCAACACGGTTGATAAACTCGGGACGAAGGAAGCCCTCAAGCGCCTTCATAGTGCGCGCGTCCTCGGCGGAAAGATTATCAGCCGTTGCAAAACCCGCACGACCGGACGAGTTCGTTGACCCCGCATTAGTCGTCATTACGAGAATCGTATTCTCAAAGTTGATTGTTCTTCCCTGTGCGTCGGTCACTCTACCGTCGTCAAGGATTTGAAGCAAAACGTTTAGAACGTCGGGATGTGCCTTCTCAATCTCGTCAAAAAGGATAACGGAATAAGGTCTTCTTCTTATCTTTTCGGTGAGCTGTCCCGCCTCGTCATAGCCGACGTATCCGGGAGGCGCTCCGATAATTTTAGAAACGGAGTGCTTCTCCATAAACTCACTCATATCAAGTCGAATGAGCGTTTCGGGAGAGTGGAAGAGGTCGTTTGCAAGCTGTTTTACAAGCTCGGTCTTACCAACGCCCGTAGGACCTGCGAAGATGAACGAAACGGGCTTTCTCTTATAAGAAATGCCTGCTCTATTTCTCTTTATCGCACGGCAAATTGAATTCACTGCCTTATCCTGACCGATAATATGTGATTTGAGTCTTTCCTCAAGCTTATCTATTTGCTCGTATTCGTTAGCGTTTACAGTAAGCGCGGGCACGCCCGTCCACACCTCAACAACGTCCGCAAGCTCGTCGGTGGTGAGAATTATGCTCTCACATTCTCCCTCAAGTGCCTTTAGCTCATCCGCGAGCTTTATCTCACGGGACTTGAGCTTTGCTATCTTCTCATATGCGTTGGCACCGCCCTCGGCATCGGGAGGAGTTGATTCAAGCGCCTCCCTCTCCTTCTTGATCTCAAGGAGTTTCTCTCTTATTTCGATGCTCTTATTGAGCGATGCGGAATTAAGCGAAAGATTTGCCGCCGCCTCATCGAGAAGGTCTATCGCCTTATCGGGAAGGTATCTATCGGTGATATATCTCTCGGAGAGCACTACCGCGCTTTTAAGAATATCATCGGGAATCTTGATTTGATGGAAGGACTCATAATAATGCTTGATGCCTTTGAGCATATCAAGAGTTTCGTCAATTGAGGGCTCCTCAACCTTTACGGGCTGGAAGCGGCGCTCGAGAGCGGAGTCCTTTTCGATATATTTTCTATATTCGTTGAGCGTGGTTGCGCCGATCACCTGGATCTCGCCACGGGAGAGTGCGGGCTTGAGCATATTCGCTGTGCTAACGCTTCCCTCACTGTTTCCTGCTCCAACAATATTATGAACCTCGTCGATAACGAGAATGATATTTCCTGCCTCCTTGACCTCCTTAAGAAGTCCCAAAAGACGGCTTTCATACTGTCCTCTAAACTGTGTACCTGCAACGAGTGCGGTGAGGTCGAGAAGGTGGAGCTCCTTATTTCTAAGCTTATAAGGAACGTCGCCCCTCACTATTTTTTGAGCGAGCGCCTCGGCAATGGCAGTCTTACCAACGCCCGGCTCACCTATAAGACAGGGATTATTCTTTTGTCTTCTCGATAGAATTTGAATAACGCGAGAAAGCTCCTTTTCTCTGCCAACGATGGCGTCGAGCTTGCCTTCCCTTGCCTCTTTATTAAGGTCCTTACAGTAGGCGTCAAGGAATTTTCTCTTTGCTTCCTTGCCCTTTTCATCGCTCTTTGCCTTTGCTCCCGAAACGTTTGGCTCGTGAGAGGAATTGCCGCCAAAGAGCTTTTGGAGATCGATCGCGGGCGCTCTCGCCTCGTCGTCATCAATGCCGTTATCGTCCATCATTGCAGGAAGATCGCCACCGTTCTCCATCATTTTTGCCATATCGTCCTCCATGCCCTCAAGCTCTTCAGCCGATATACCAAGCTTATTCATCATATCACCAAGCATGTTGTCAAGAGGAAGTCCGAGCTCCTTTGCACAGGTGATGCAAACGCCCTCGTTCTTCTTCTCTCCGTTTTCAAGCTGTGTGATAAACACTACTGCCATACGCTTATGGCATCTTGAACACATTATCATTTTTTACTCCTTAAAGTATCATCTCAAGCAATGAGGAGAACAATCCGTGCTCGTAAATGAAGCGGGTAACGTAGGTTCCCTCTATCAATTCAACACCCGTAAACAACGGGAGCACGGCTAAGATCAAGCTCGTTTCGATATACGCACTCACAAGTCCCCAAGCCAAGCCGAGAATATGATCGACCTTATTGAGAACGGGAAGCTCTACCACCTTCTCAAGTATCTTGAAAACAATGGACAAAACAATCCAAAGAACAATGGCAAGTCCAATATATGTGATGATATAAGAAACGATATTGGTTATAAGTCCCTCAATTCTTCCGCCAAGCTCTTTTGCAAGCTCAACGGCATTTCCTTCAAAATTCGTGAGTCCTTGATCCTTATCAAGCATCTCAAAAACGTTTTTAGCAACGTCGGGCATATTGGCTGAGAGTGTTTCCATATTGAAATTTTCTCCTGCCTGCTCGGCGGTCTCAACGAATTTGGGTGTTATCGTATCCTTGAACCAATCATCTACCAAGGCGTCGCTGACTGTTCCCACAAGCAAGGGTGTCAAAAGTGCCGCCAAGAGAATAATTGCGATTGATTTTACTGTCTTTAAAAAGGTCTTTAAAAAACCTCTCTTTGCATTTATTATGAGCGTTATTACGATGAATGCCACCACTGCGGCTTCAAGTATTATTTGCCATTTTGTCATATTCTACCTCCATTTTTACTGCCCAAATTCCAAAAACTTTGCATATGAATCATTACATATGATCAAGGTATCCTTATCCACCGATATCATTTTAAAATCGGTTGCAACGATATCAATGCGCTTCGTTTGGTTTATCACGGTATTCGTTCTTTCAAAGCCGCCGATACTTTGTGTGAAAAGATATCCCTTATAAAGGACAACGTCGAGTATTCTTTCCTCAAGCTCGATCCTTTTTTCCACCTTGCATCTCTTATTAAGAAGCACGACCTCGGTCTCGCTTCCGTCCTCGGATGCGTGCGCTATTGCAACGTTATCATTTCCAAAATCGTAGGCATATATTTCTTTATCACTCAAATATTCACCAAGCAAATTAAGTCCTGATGAAAATACGTTTACTCCTCTTGCGCCGAGCACGGCAATGCTTCCGTTATCGAGCACCCTCATTTCATAAGGAACGCCCCCAAAGGTTACGTCGGCTCTATTGTAATCGCCGCTTCCGACTCTATAGGTACGAATCTCGCTTCTAAGTCCGTCGGTATCCGGATAAATAACACAAATCGCTATTTGAAGTCCGTTGGGAGAAAACGAAGCCGAGCAAACGCGTCCGCTTGAAAAGTTATAGGTATATTCGGTGCCGTTGCTTTGATAGACCTTAACTACCGAATCGTATTTTTCGGACTTGCTAATCAGTGCAAAATTGCCTCCCTGTGAAATGCATCCTCCGTAAATGGGATAGTCGAGAATGCCCTCTCTCACCTTGGAGAAGGAATTGTAAAGTGAAAACTGATTGCCGCCAACGTCGAATAAAAGCACGTATTTATTATTTGCAAGAAGATTGGGATTTCCGTAGCTATGATTGGTGGAAAACAGCTCGCGTCCACCTGCGGAGAAGATCGAGAGTCCCTCTCTGCTCGCCACGGCGATTCCCGAACGGTAAGCAACAAAGCTTTGTGAGTTGCCCACGTTATAGGTTATCGTATCGTGAACGGAATTCACGAAATCTCCCGCGAGCTTTATATCCTTGGTGAGATAGTAAAGCTTACTGTACGAAAGATTGCCCGACAGGATGAAGGCGATAAGAACGAGAACAAGTATCAGTATGAGCACTCGCTTGATATATGCATAGCGATAGCTCACCTTGGCAAGATAGATATCGGTCCTTCCATCGTAATTTCTCTTTACGGAATTGGGGTCATATCTGAATCCGTCTATTATGCTTTTAATATCAAATTTCACTTCCCCAACTCCTTTCTAAATTAATATTCTACTTTGTTGAGATATAGTCCGCATGCGGGCACGGTCGAGCCGGCATTTTTGCGAGATTTACTCTCAGTTATTTTTTCGATATCACAAGGCTCGATCTTTCCTTGGGCAACGAGCAAGAGCGTTCCCGTCATTATGCGAACCATGTTGTATAAAAATCCGTCAGCCGCCACCTTAAAGATTATGAGGTTTCCCTCACGGGTGACCGACGCATATTTGATCTCTCTATTAGTATCAACGATTTTTGA
>JAZRCO010000039.1:0-4681 GCA_045659855.1 Eubacteriales bacterium
TTAATCAGGGGGTCTTTGGTTCAAGTCCAAAAAGGGGAGCCAAGAGAAAAGCACCGCAATAGCGGTGCTTTTTTGTTGTTTATTGTATTTTTTTGGGGCAACTCATTCATTTTTCGCCATCAAATATTGCTCTAAAACGATATAACATTTTGTCCCTTGAACGCTCAATTTTTGCTACAAAATACGATATTTTAACAATGTTAATTTTATTTGTTGTTGAAATATACAAAAATTTATTCACATTTTATGCAAAAGGTAGAAAAAATTTGATGAATTCTTGAAAATCTTGACAAAATACGACATAAGTTGTATTATTTATATATTAGTATATATAAAATATACAAATCTATGGATAAGGAGTATCTATATGAGCGATTTTGATAACAAGTTTAATTTGGATCCCGATGAGGTGACAAAGGGCGTTATCCTCGACGACGAAATTGAAGTGGCGCAGGAGCCCCTTCAAGAAGCGGTTCAGGAAGAGGTTGTACTCGATTCCGATTCCGTTGAAGAAGTAGTTGACGAGATGCCTGCAAACCTTGAGGAGTCAGCCCCCGTTCAGGATGAGGTGGTTGAAGACGTTGAAATGAACGAAGTGGTTGATGAGGTTAATCCCGAATCCATCCCTGAGAACGCTGAAGCAGTTGAGCCCACCCTTGAAGGCGAGGAGTCCACTGATGATAATGTTGATGAGGTTGAAGCAGCTGTTGCTTTTGATATCGATATCGAGCAATACAAGACTATTTTGGATGCGCACTTCCAAAATCTTAGAGCTTTGATCAAGTACACAAAGGCCAAGGACGAGAGCATTCACAAGCTTAGCAACGAGCTTCAAAAATACCGCGAGGACTATTGTGCAAAGACATTCAAGTCTATAGCGAGCTTGCTGATCTCTTATAGAGAAGACTGCCGTAGATCATTGACCGATATGGATACGTTTGAGCTTTCCTTGGATAGAGTTAAAAAATACTTGTCCTTCTTGTCCGATGATTATGAGGAAATGCTTTCCAACATGGGATGCGAAGAAGAAGGTTGCACATGGACGTTCAACGGTAAGCCCTTGAATTCCTATCACGGAAAAGAAGTTGTGTTCCCGCAGCTTTTCGAGGGTGAGCTTGAAATGAGCGACGAATATGAGCCCCTTTGCTCGGATAACATATCCGAATATCTCGTTAGCGTTGAGAACTCCATCAAAGCACTTCTTGCTGATAACGAAACAGTTGACAAGTGCCTTAGAGATTATATCACGCTCTCAACTTTCATCGATAGCGATATAGTTAACCTTTGCGTTTATCCCTCTATTAGAAAGACAATTGGACTTTTCCTTAAGCTCAAGCATAGAGTTGAAGATATCTTGTTTGATATCGACGAAGAAAATATGAACGATAATTATCGCGATGCTTTGAATCTCGTTATCAACGGAATTGAAGACATTCTTTTGAGTGGCGGCGTGAGCATCTATACAACTGTTGATGATCTTTTCGACACAAAGAAAAATAGATTGGTTAAGGCGGTTGTTACCGACGATCCTGCATTGGACCGTAAAATTGCTAAACAGTATACCGAGTGCTATTTGATGAATGACATCGTTCTTTATCCTGCCAAGGTAGACGTTTATAAATATCAGGCATAATGCCTACAACAAATTTGACCTAAATTAATTTTAATAAATATTAAGGAGATTATGAAAATGGGCAAAAAAATTGGTATTGACTTAGGTACAACTTATTCTTGCGTCAGCGTAGTTGACGACACAGGTATCGTTCGTATTATCGACCCCGCTGAGGGCGGCGGATATACAACACCTTCAGTTGTATACTTCGACCCTGATACAAACGAGGCAGTAGTTGGTTCTGCTGCAAGACAAGAGGGTGCTCTTCACCCTGAATGCATGGTTGAGCGTGTAAAGAACTACATGGGCGACCCCAGCTACATTCTTAACATTAACGGACAGGATTACTCTCCTGCGGCAATTTCTTCTATCATTTTGAAGAAGCTTATCATTGACGCTGAAACTTGGCTCGGTGACGAGGAAATCGAAGGCGCAGTTATCACATGTCCTGCATACTTCGGTGATGCAGCTCGTAACGCTACAAAGGTTGCCGGTGAAAACGTAGTATTGAGCAACGGTCAAAAGCTCAACGTTCTTCAGATTCTTGACGAGCCCGTTGCTGCTGCTCTTGCATATGCAAACTCTTGCCACGAGGATATTCAAAAGACAGTTCTTGTTTATGACCTTGGTGGTGGTACATTCGACGTTACTATCATTAAGTTGAACTTCGTTGGCGACAAAAAGGATTTGAAGGTTATCACTACTGACGGTAACCATCAGCTCGGTGGTAAGGACTGGGATGCTGCATTGACTGAATACGTTAGAAATAAGTTCTGCGAATCCACAGGCGCTGATGCTGACGATATGATGAACGACCCTGAACAGATTCAGTGGTTCAGCGAAAATATTGAAAAGACAAAGATCATGCTCACAAAGAAGGAAAGCGCTAACTTGATTCCTTCCTTCAACGGTATGAAGGATAAGATTGAAGTTACTCGTGAGATCTTCGATGCTGAGACTGAAGGTCTTTTGAACAGCACAATCCAGTTGATTGAAGATATGATGAACAACAAGGGCATGTCCGTTGCTAACGATATCGATGAGATCATTCTTGTTGGTGGTTCAACACGTATGCCTCAGGTTAAGGCGCGTCTTCTTCAGGAATACAACAAGCCCATGATTGAATACGAGCAGGATAAGGCAGTTGCTATGGGTGCTGCATTGATCGCTAACGGTATTCAGATGTCCGCTTCCACCGGTGAAGACGTAATTGGCGACGTTGTTGGTGGGGAGACTCACAATGAACCTGTTGGCTTGAAGATCGTTAGCACTGACGGTAGCGAAATCACTCCTGTTACTGTATGTACAAAGAGCTACGGCTTGATCGCTTTGGATGCTAACGGTAATGATATCGTTGCTAACATCATCTTGAAGGATACTGAAAAGCCCACAATTCAGGAAAGAATTTTCGGTACATCCGTTGCTAACCAGGGAGCTCTCAATCTTGAAGTATTCGAAAATAACAGCTTGAAAGAGGACGCTTCCGTTGAGGAGAGTACACGCTTGTATGAAAGCTGCATAGTTGAATTGACTCCCGGATTGCCTTACAATGCTCCCATTAAGATTACATTCAACTTGGATGTAAGTGGTATCCTTGTTATCACCGCGTTGGATATGACAAATAATATTGAAAAGGTTGTTACACCTGTTCGTATAGGTGGGGATGCTGATAGCATCGGTATGGAAGTAGCTGGCCGTACAACATTGAGATAATGATTTTATTGGGTCGGCATTTATTCGTAAATGCCGACCCTCCTTAAATTTTGTATTACTTGCGTACTTTATCGATTGGAGATCGGTTTATTATGAGGAAAATTTGTTTAGGAATAGATTTGGGTGGTATGTATTCGTGCGTTAGCTACGTAGATGTAGACGGCACAGCGCGTATGATACCTTCCTCGGACGGTAGCGGATATAAAACGCCATCGGTTATGTATGTTGACCCTAACACAAACGAGCATATTATTGGCCACCGAGCAAAGGAAGCAAGTAGGATCCATTATGAAAATTCGATCAATTCTATAAAACACTATTTTAGCACATACGATTTCTACTGTAGCATTAACGGAAAAGAATACCCACCGGACTTGGTTGTTTCTTATATCCTGCAAAAGCTCGTTAACGATGTAGAAGCGTATTTCAAGGATGTTGAAATAGAGGGCGCGGTACTTACTTGCCCTGTGTTTTATACTCAAAGAGAACTGTCGAATTTGTTAAGTGCTGCGGAAAAGGTAACCACTAAAAACGGAAAACCTCTAAAAGTGCACACAGTTGTTTCGGAGCCAACCGCCGTTGCGATCGCTTACGATCACCTTATGAAAGAAGATTATTCCAAGACGGTGCTTGTTTTTGATCTTGGCGGTAGCATGCTGGATTTAACTGCACTTCAAATAAGCTGCATTAACGGGGAAAAGATCCTCAACGTATTAGGCATCGACGGAAATAAATATATGGCGGGCGATTCTTGGAATCATGCGTTAAAGAGTTACATCAAGGACGAATTTATGGATCGAACAGGATTTGATTTGTATGATGCAAACGATGATGTTGAATTAACAAAGTGGTTCGATGAAAATATAGAGAAAGCCAAGATTACGCTTAGTGATTGCGAAAGCGTCACGCTCGAGTTGTCCTATGCGGGAATGGTAGAAAAATTCGAAATAACGCGTGAACTTCTTGATGAATTGACTGATCCTTATCTTAACGGAATGATTTATACAGCTAAGGAAATGATTCAGGAAAGACTTATTGGCTTTGATGTTGACGAGGTGCTTCTTGTTGGTGGCGGCTCTAAGGTGCCAAACGTAGAGCATCGAATCAGAAAAGAGCTTAATATTCCCACGAAGCTTTTTGAACCCGATTTTGCCGTTGCTAAGGGTGCGGCAATATTGGCAAACGCATATAGCAAGTAACAGGATTGATTTTTGCAAGGAGAAATTCAAATGAAAAAGATCAACGTAGGAATAGATTTAGGAACGACGTATTCGGCGGTAGCAGTATTCAATAAAGAGAAGGGCGAGGTAGAGATATTAAAGAATGACCTCGATAAGACAACGACACCCTCCGTAG
>JAZRCO010000040.1:0-1866 GCA_045659855.1 Eubacteriales bacterium
TACGCCTGCAGGAACTTCAGGCTTTTCTTCTTCTACCTGAGGATTTACAGTCTCGGTGCTTACAACGATAGCAAAGGGAGAGAACTTGGATTCGTTAAAAGTGAGGTAGTCGTAGCCTGCTGCACTGGAGGTGGTTGCGCCCTCAACGATGAGCCATTCGCCCTCGTAGTAGTGAAGCAGAGTTACAAAGTTTTCGAGAGTCTTGGTCTTGAGGGTGATCTCGTAGTGACCGTGTGCGGTGTGACCGTCAGTTTCAACGTAACTGATATCAAACAGATCGCTTACAACAAGGCTTTCGGGAGATACGCCCTTTTGCTCTGCGATTTCTGCAAGCTTTGCGTTGAGAAGAGCCAGTTCTTTTGCGCCAACGATAGCGGCATAAGCTGCCTCAATTGCTTGACGAGCAGCTTCGCTGAGTTGATCTCTATCGCCGTAAGCGGTGATGATCAGTTGAGCTTCGCAGTTTTCACAACCGTTGTTTGCACCGATAAGCTCGGGGGCAGGGTTGCGGGAGGGGCTGGAATTGAAGCCACCGTTTGTGTCTTCTGCAAATGCAGGAACGCACATGCATGCTACCAGTACAAATACCAAACAGGTCATAAGAATTCTTTTCATCACTAAAATCTCCTTTGTTGATTTACAGTTTTGATTTATATCCGAGGGCGTAATGGCCAAACTCGTTCATTTGGGAAACAAAATGCTCGCCAAGCTTTTTTTCGATAAGCTCGTATGCGGGCGTCAAATTGGGGGCGCGGCTCGTCAAATTATGACAGTCGGAACCAATAAATTGAACGATACCTTCTTCAAGGAGTCTCAGGGCTTTGTGCTTGTTGAAAAATCCCACATAAAAGCTCGCGTTGGTTTGCATCAACAAACCGTTTTCGCTCAATCTTTCAAAGGTTCCTTTCTCTTGAAGAGACAAATATCTTTCGATATGTGCCAAAACAACGGTGAGACCGCGCATTCTGGAAAGCTCAATCAACTCTTTTATGGTGTACTCTGTCCATTTGATCATGGGCATTTCCAACAAGAGAATATTTGTGCCTTCAATTGTAAGGGCTTTCAGGTTTTCCATTTTGGAAATACCGGCATAGTATTTCACCTCGGCACCGCACAGCACGGTGGGGTGATTTGAGTTCACCGCTTGCATCAAAGTGTCATATGAGGCTCTTCTTCTTTGCAGAAAACTCTCAACAGATTCCTCGTTTGCCAAAAAGTGTGGTGTTGCAATGACACAAGATACGCCCTGCTCTACGAGCAGATTCAGCATCTCAATGCTTTCCTCTATGCATCGGCTTCCGTCATCCATAGCGGGAAGAATATGACTGTGCCAGTCTATCATTTTTTGTCTTCTTTCGTGTGCGTTTTGTACTCGTTTTTGTAGTAGTAGCGATAGTACTTGTAATACTTGTACTTGCGATACCTACCGTAAGAGCCACCCGATGCCTTAGCGCCGTTCATAACGCAGCCAAGAACGTTAACGTTGGAAAGCTTGAGCTGGCGGAAGCATCTTTCAAGCTCCTTCTTTTCGGTATGCTCCTCACGAACGACAACAATCAGACCGGTAATGAGGTTTGCAATTGACAACGCATCCGAAACGATGTTAACAGGGGGAAGGTCGACAATGATATAGTCGAATTTTTCTTTTAAGCTTTCAAGCGCCGCTTCCATTCTCTTGGAACCGAGCAGCTCCGAGGGGTTCGGGGGGATATCACCCGCCGGCATAATGTACCAGTTGTCGTGCAGATTCGATTTGAACACCTCGATACGGTGTGTTCCCTTACTCATCAGCACATCGGTAAGACCGGGGGCGCTTGCAATGTTCATTTTCTTTGCGACAGAAGGGATACGAAGGTCGCCGTCGAT
>JAZRCO010000041.1:0-11470 GCA_045659855.1 Eubacteriales bacterium
GTTGAAATCGTTAAGGTTTGCAAGAATGATACGGCTTGTATTTCTAATCTTTCTATATGTTTCAGAAAGCTGCTTGAAGATGTTATCGGAGACACGAACGTCAACACGGTAGTCACTTGAAGCAACCCACAAACGAACAAGGTCTGCTCCGTATTTCTTAATCATTTCTTCGGGAGCGATGGAGTTACCAAGGGATTTATGCATCGCCTTGCCTTCGCCGTCACCTACCCAACCGTGAGTAAGAACTGTCTTGAAGGGTGCGCCGCTTCCAACTGCACCAACCGCAGTAAGGAGGGATGACTGGAACCAACCTCTATACTGGTCTGCACCTTCAAGATATACATCAGCCGCTTCTCCTACCTCGCGATAGAGATCGGGTGAGCAGAAATGTGATGAACCGGAGTCGAACCAACCGTCAAGAGTGTTGTGCTCTTTGCTAAAGTGTACACCACCGCAATGAGGACATACAAAACCTTCAGGAAGAAGCTCTTGCGCTTCCTTATCAAACCAAGCATTTGAGCCTTCTTTGCCAAATATCTCGGAAATTCTCTTAATTGTTTCATCATTGCAAATCGGCTTGCCGCAATCTTCGCAGTAGAATACGGGAATGGGAAGTCCCCAATGACGCTGACGGGAGATACACCAGTCGGCTCTCTCTCTGATCATCTGTTCCATTCTGTCACCGCCCCATTCAGGAAGCCACTGAACGCCCTGACATGCCTTAACTGCCTCGTCCTTGAACGCATCAACCGAGCAGAACCACTGAGGAGTTGCACGGAAGATGATGGGATTCTTACATCTCCAGCAGTGAGGATATTCGTGCTCGAATTCCTTGGATGCAAAGAGTGCGCCCGTTTCTATCATATCGGCAAGAATTGCCTTGTTGGATTCCTCGTAGTAAAGTCCTGCGAACTTGCCTGCGTCCTTGGTTTGATAACCGCGGTCGTCAACGGGAACGATGATATCTATGCCGTATCTTTGGCAGGTCTGATAGTCGTCCGCACCAAATCCGGGAGCGGTATGAACGCAACCGGTACCGCTATCCATTGTAACGTAGTCCGCTGTGCAAACAAGACTCTCTCTCTCAAGGAAGGGGTGCTGTGCCTTCATGTATTCGAACTCGCGGCCGGGCATCTTTGCAAGCACCTCGTAATTTTCAAGTCCGCCCTCTTCCATGGTCTTGGGAAGAAGCGCCTCGGCTACGATATAGCACTCGCCGTTTTCCGCCTTGGCAACAACGTAATCCTCATCGGGATTGAGCGCGATTGCAAGGTTGCCGGGGAGGGTCCAAGTTGTTGTTGTCCAAATGATAAAGTAGGTATTATTCTTATCGCAAATGCCGTCGAGCTTACCCTTATCGTCGTTCACACGGAACTTTACGTAGATGGAGGTACACTTGTCGGTCTTATACTCGATCTCCGCCTCGGCAAGAGCCGTTTCATCCTTGGGGCACCAGTAAACGGGCTTGAGACCCTTATAGATATAGCCCTTCTTGAACATCTCTCCGAAAACAAGAACCTCTCTCGCCTCGAACTCGGGGTTCATTGTGAGGTAGGGGTGCTCCCAATCGGCTACAACGCCAAGACGCTTGAACTGTCCCATCTGAATATCAACGTAATCCTGTGCGAATGCGTGACACTGACGGCGGAAGTCGGAAATGCTCATCTTTTTTCTATCGAGCTTATTCTTCTTTATGATTGCGGATTCAATCGGCATACCGTGGTTATCCCAACCGGGTGTGAAGGGTACGAGATATCCCTCCATAACCTTGGATTTGTTGATGAAATCCTTGAGAATCTTGTTAAGTGAAGTACCCATATGGATATTTCCGTTTGAGAATGGAGGGCCGTCGTGAACCACGAAGGTGGGTCTGCCTTCGGCTCTCTTTTGCATTTGACCGTAGAGGTCGATGCTGTTCCAATAGTCGAGCATGAGGGGCTCTCTTGTGGGAAGATTTGCTCTCATCTCAAATTTTGTGCTGGGAAGATTTAATGAACTTGTGTAATCCTTTGCCATTTTATTTATCTCCTTAAATTTGTTATCAAATAAAAAAACGCCTCACTGACTACTCGTCAATGAGGCGGAATGAACCGTGGTACCACTCATTTTGCATTCGTTAGAATGCCACTCAAATCCTTTAACGCAGGAATACGGACTGCCTAAGTTTACTGTCAGCAATCGGCTCAAAAGTGATTTATGCTTTTCTACTCGCTATGTACTTTCACCACCCGTACACTCTCTATGAGCACTTCAAAAAGCACCGTCTTTATCATAGCCACATATATTACCAATATAAATATAGCACAAAAGAATTTTTTTGTCAATATTTTTTATTATTTTATATATATTTATCCGCAAAAAGACGGAGTCTTCCCTTTTTGGTCGCTTGGGATAGGTCGCGAATGATAAATTTTCCGTATCCGCGTGCGCTTACGATATCGCCCGCCTCGGTCTTTACGTCAACCTTTGCGGCGACCTCATAATTATGGTCGACAAAGCCGCCTTTTATGAGATTTTGCGCCTTCTCACGGGAAAGATTGCAGAGTGACGCCACCACGCAATCGAGTCGTTCGCTCGCAACGGTATCGGTGAACGCTTGAAATTTTTGCGTTGAGCTCATGCTCTTATCCAGCGGGATCTTCTCAACCTTGACCTTATCGTTGCCGATGGAATCAAGCTCGAAAAGGAGGAAATCCGCAACCTCTGCGCTACAAAATGCAATGGCGGAGTGCTCGTCGAGGACGCAAATATCACCGAGCTTTTCCCTCTCTATACCAAGTGCAAGGATGCTGCCGAGATAGTCCCTATGCGTTAGGCGGCGGAATCCGCTACCACATATCTTAAGCGAGATTATCGCGCCGTCGAGCTCCTCGTCTATCATATCGAAAACCGCCTCTCCCTGAGCGCAGTCGGCAATATATTCGGGCAAAAGAAAGATTTGCTTTCTCTGGGCATCAAAATAACCGCCGAAAAAGCAAATCCTATCCTTATTACCTTTTGCCTCGAAGTATTTCTCTGCCTTATATGCCTCGCTCGGCGTCATAAACGACGAATGGGCAATTTGTCCGCTCATTGAACGCCTTTGCAGGTCGTCGAGCTTAGCGTAAAACAGCTTTAGCTCCTTATTATCGGGGACAGAAAAACTACTCATAGGGTTTTATTACTTAGATCTCGTCGATCTCTTCAACTTCGTCCTCGGACACGTCATCGATATGCTCAAAGTCGGAAACACCAACGTTTCTGGGAGCAAAAACGAGAGTTGTCTTTGTAACGCTCTTCATATCGCCACCAAGTACGTGAACCGCACCCAAAAGGAAGTCGATAAGTCTAATTGCGGTGGCTCTATCAAGAGATTCGATATTGAGAACAACTGTGCTACCTGCAGCAAGGTGGTCGGCAATTGCAGGGCCATCCTTATGACTGCGAGGTCTAACTACCTTAAGGGAAACAGCTGCTGAGGAGCCGTTAAAGGAAACGCCATCTCTATCGTTGTTATATGTTGTTACGTCGTCGTCGTTTTCTTCAACGTCGCCGTAAAGATCGTCATCATGGTCATCACGGTAAAACTTATCGTAATCAGTTGTGTCTTTTTTGTTGAAAAAATCTGTGAAATTTTTCATTCTTGTTTCCTACCTTTTTATTTTCTTTTATTTATTAAACATTCCTCGTCCGATTCTCACCATGGTTGCCCCCGCGCAAATCGCTTCGGCATAGCTATCGCTCATACCCATAGATATTATCGGTATACTTATATTATGTAGTTTTTTTTGCCAAATGTCAAGCACTAATTTATAAGTTTCACAAAAATATTTCAAATATTCGATATTTTTTTCACATTTGGGAGCCATTGTCATAAATCCGCGCAAACGAATGCCCGAAAATGACGATATTTGCTCGCAAAACGCTTCAACGTCCTCGGGATAGAGTCCGCTCTTATTTTCCTCCCTGCCCGAATTTATCTCGACGAGAACGTCCATAACGATTCCGCGCTTTCTTGCCTGCTTATCTATCTCACGGGCAAGCTCTATGCGGTCGAGCGATTGGATGAGCGTGACCTTATCGATCACGTACTTGACCTTATTTGTTTGAAGTGAGCCGATGAAGTGGATATCGACTCCAAGCGCCTTTAGATCCTCATATCTCTCAAGGAGCTGCTGCACTCGGTTCTCGCCAACAAGACGAACACCGTGCGTCCTGACAAGATGCTCGATCTCGGGCATCTCGGCATATTTCACGGATACAAGCATCTGCGGTGCTCTATTGCTCGGTGAATGCTCCGATGCCGCCGCAATGCCGTCCGTTATCCTTTTATAATTTTCGTCAATATAGCGATAGTCCATATTACTACCTCTTTAAGATCTTACCGTCGTACATTCCCTTGGTATCGAGAATGATGAGATCGTTGAGATCGAGATATTCTCTATAATCTTCCTTCGATTTATCGAGTTTGGAGGCGATATAGTACCCCTCGCTCTCGCCGATGATCTCAACTCTTTTGAAGCTAACAACACTTGCGTTAAGCACGTAAACGCCGCAAATCTCCTCGCCCGTTTCCGAGTCGGTCACCCATTGAAGAACCTCCTTGGGAACACGATAGCCCTCGACGGAGGAAACGTCAAGTCTAAATTGCTGATATCTTGTGTAGTCGAAGCCCTCGGGCATATCCTCACAGGTGAAGACGAGCACGGCATTGCTTTCATCCTTTTTGCCGATGCTCTCAAGAGTGAGGGTCAATTCCCTCTCCCTTGTATCGAAGAACACGGTGCTATACTGCTTGCCCTCCTCAAGCGACTCGGCAAGCGCAAGGTCGCAAGGAACGGCAATGCTCCATACGTTGGTATATACGAATTTTACTGTGTAATTGCTCTTTGCTTTAGGCGTTGTCTTGACCGTTTCAACAAGTCCTTCAAGCTCACTCGGAGTAAGGGATGAGAGCTTATCGGCATTCAAGGTATCCTCATAGCCGTCGCAGGAGTGATAGAAATATCCGCCCTTATCGGCAAAGACATACTCCTTATCGCCCTTGAAGGAATTATAAAGTGTATCGAGCTCGCTTTCTATCTCAGCAATCTCGGTGTTATAATTCTTTACCCTGCCCTCGTATATCGCGAGCTTGTTCATCGCCACGGTGAGCTCCTTTTCAAGTCGGTGCGCTCTTAACATATCGTTATCGGAGAGCGCTCGCATAACACTTGTATAGAGCGTTTCAATATCCTTTTTGGTGCGCTCGATATCCACGATGGAAACAAGTCCCTTGACGTTGCTCCTCTTTAATATATCGAGCTTTTCCTCAAGAGCGGCAATCCTTTCGTTAGCATCGGCATTGCCCCCCTTGGTGTAGACCGCGACTACCGCGGAATCGACCGAAACTCTCTCGCCATCGTAGTAGTAGGGACGAACGTCGCCCTTATTGGCTGTGACGATTCCCTCCTCCACTCTAAAGATAACGCCCTCGAGAATTATCGATTCGCTTTGCTCAACAAGACCTGCGGGAGTCGTTTTTACCCTCTCCTCAAGTCCCACAAAAACGTGATAAACCGTGTAGATTATCAAAAGAAGGATAACTGCGATGAGTGCCTTGAAGGCGAATGATATTTTCTTTTTCTTATCGATTGATGCCTGCTCAGCCATATTTTCCTCCTTTATCACGGTCATTCCAATTTGTTATGAATTAATATATTGCTCCGCCTCGTCGGCTATACTCTCAAGTGTTCTTCCGTCGGCTATTATCCAGTTGACGTTGCCGTGCGAATTGAACCAGGTCATTTGCCTTTTCGCATATCGGCGAGTCGCTATCTTCAAATCCTCAAGTGCATCTATCAACGTTTTTTCGCCGTTGATATAGCTCAAAAGCTCCTTATAGCCGATTGCCTGCGCGGCGGTACTGTTCTTTTCAAAAACTCCAAGCTCAAGCAATCTCCTTGTTTCCTCAAGGAGTCCCTCGCTCATCATCATATCGACTCTACGGTTTATCCTGCCGTAAAGTATCTCTCTATCGTCATATTTAATGCCGATTAGAACGACCTCGTATTTGGGCTCAAAGCTCTTGCTCTCCCTATCGATATCGCTCTTCGTTCTGCCCGATGTCCTATATATCTCGAGCGCACGAATCACTCTTTTTACGTTATTTGGATGGATGCTCTCGGCGGATATCGGGTCTATCTCCGCGAGCTTTTTGTGGAGCTCCTCGTTTCCGTGCTCGAGCGCAAATCTTTCCATCTCGCGTCTAAACTCGCCGTCTATCTCGGTTTCCTCAAAGCTCGCTCCCGAAAGAAATCTATCAAGATAGAGCCCCGTGCCACCGCAAAATATTACCTGGTTACCACGGCCTTGAATATCCTCCACCGCACGCTCGGCAAGTGGGATATAGTCGGCACAGGAGAAGCCCTCAAGGGGATTGGCAAAGTCGAAAAGATGATGGGGCACTTTGGAGAGCTCCTCGCTTGTCGGCTTGGCAGTGCCGATATTCATTTGTGCATAGATTTGCATGGAATCACAGCAAATTATCTCGCCGCCGATACGCCTTGCAAGCTCGATAGCAAGGGCACTTTTACCGCTCGCCGTTGGCCCTACCACCGCAATGATCCTCTTTTTCATCGGCACACCTCCTAAAGAAAATATATAACTGATATATTATATCATACATCACGCGACTTTTCAAGAGAAAAAAAGCGGTTACCGAAATTTTTCGGCAACCGCTTTGCTCAAGATTTATTTGCTTTTAAGAATATCTCTGATCTCCTTGAGAAGTTCCTCGCTTGTGGGATTTGCCGCTCTTTCAGCAGCTGCTCTCGCATCCTCCTCGGCCTTGGCTTTCTCCTCGGCCTCCTTGGCAAGACGCGCCTTATTCTCAAAGTATGCATCCACTTCTTTTCTCTTCTTGACGTTGACGCCGTTTGCCTTGAGCTCGGCAATCTCCTCGTTACTGAGTATCGCCTTGCGTGCCGCCTTCTTGATTCCGTCGTTCATATCACGGATATTGTTGATGGTACGTACGATGCAGAAAAGAACGAGTGCGATGATGAAGAAGTTGATTATCGCATTGATGAATGCTCCCCAGTCGATATAGATGGACTCGGCAAGGTCAACCTCGGGAAGAAGGTTTGCATCCTCGGTCTTATACGCAACGTGAAGGAAGGTATATACCTCGGAAAGACTGTCCTTGCCCAAAACAAGCGTGAGCACCCAGTTGATAACGGGACGGAGGATATTGTTGCTAAGTGAATTTACGATTGCGGTAAATGCTCCGCCAACGATAACACCGACTGCCATATCAATCACGTTGCCACGTGTGATAAAGGTCTTGAAATCATTGAAAAATGAACTCTTTTTCGACATAACGTTCTCCTTTGATTATATAATTTTTTAATCTACTCTATTTCGTATATCGCCCGCAAAAAAGGCGAGGATATTCTTCTTGACCTCGTCGCAAAGGCGGACTCTCGCCTCGAACGAGCCCCAAGCCATGTGGGGTGTGAGAATAACGTTGGGATAATCCTTGATGGCGTAGAACGGATGCTCCTTACCGAAGGGCTCGCTTGAATAGACGTCACAGCCAAAGCCGCCAATCTTGCCGTCCACTATCGCGCTCGCCAATGCATCCTCGTCGGTCACCGCTCCTCGAGCGACGTTGACGAGAATAACTCCGTCCTTCATTTGAGCTATCCTATCGCCGTTTATGAGCTTGCGAGTGCCGTCGTTTAGCGGAGTGTGGATGCTGATGATATCCGACTCGCGACAAAGCGTGTCGATATCCACACACTCAAAGCCGTCCACTGCCTCCCTCTTGTTGACGAGTATCCTACAGTCAAGCGCCTGCGCCACGGAAGCGACCTTGCGACCGATATTGCCAAAGCCGACGATTCCCCAAGTCTTGCCCGCTATCTCGTGATAGGTCGGGGACAGGATGTTCGCCACACCGCATTCGCTATACGTTCCGCTTGAAACGCTCCTTCTATACTCGGTGGTCTTATTTATTAGGTCGAGCACAAAGCCGACCGTGAGCTGAGCCACGTTATTTGTGGAATATCCCACCACGTTGCAAACTCCAATGCCCCTCTCCCTTGCATAGCCGACGTCCACGTTGTCAAAGCCCGTGGCGGTGATGCATATCAGCTTTAAATTCTCGGCACCTGCAAGATTGCTCGCATTGAGCTTTAATTTATTGGTAATAGCTACGTCACAATCTCTAACGCGACTGATTATCTCCTCCTGCGTGCTGGTCGGGTATATCTCAACCTCGCCAACATCCGAAAAAGAGGAAAGGTCGATATCCTCACCAAGTGTCAGGGCATCAAGAAATACTATCTTCATTCGTAATTCCCCCAAACGGTCATTTTTCTACATTGTAACACAAAAAAGGCGCATTTTCAAGTAAAAATGCGCCTTTTTATCAGGTTTTTAATTCTATTTTCTCTTCAATTTGCCAACTACTCGACCAACGCAGCTAACGTTTTCGAAATCCTTGAGCAAAATGTCGCCGTACACCTTATTCATAGATATAAGGCGGTCGCCGCCGTATATCTTGAAATAGCCATTTCCGTCGAGAATAAAGATGCCGAGCTCGCCCACCTCAACGTAGTCCGAATTGGAAACGAGGAGCACGTCACCGTCACGGTATTTGGGCTCCATACTGTTACCGCTGATGCGGAGAGCAAAATCCGCCTCTCTCGTTCTATCGTTATCGGGGATCATGATCTCCTCGGTCGCAGGTGAGTCAACGAAAACACCGGGGCCTGCAGAAACGGGCATATCGTAGATAGCCACTGCCCTCTTGCCGAGTCCTCGGTTGCGTGTGATCTCACGAAGCGAGATCTTTTCGCCAAAGGGCTCCGCCGTGGGAAGAATCCTTGCGCCGCTCTTCTTTATCTCCACCGAGTGATCCATATAGGGCTCCCTCGCCACTCTCTCCCTCTCCTTATCGAGAACGATGGTAACGAGCTCCTTGCCGTGTGCGTCAAGTGAGCGATAGTTTTCTATAAGTCGCATCTCGCCCCTATCGAGCGTAAAATTATTCGTGTTTTCGGGAACGCCGTTGACAACGTATTCAAGCGACGTGCCGAGCGCATCGCAAATAGCAACGATGTTGGAGAGCTTGGGGCTATCGCTTATCCCTGCGAGAATCTTTGAGAGAGTTCCAAGCGGAATTCCCGTCATCTCCGAGAGTGCGTCGTTAGTGATTTTCTTTTCACTTTTTATTTGCTTTATTCTATCGATATAATCCATATGAATCTCCTTTCCAAGAGATAGATTTCCTTTTGTGGACTCATTATATCACACTTTTTTCCTTTTGTAAAGAGTTTTTTGACATTTTTAAAAATATTTTTCCATTTTTAGAAAAAATCTATTGACAATCCTTGTCATTTGTGGTATTATAATGTCACAGCAATTCCAATTAAGGAAAAGGAGAACGAATATGAACACAGCTTATTCTTATAAAAACGGCAAAAATAACTCTTCCTTTAATAATATAAATTCCAAAAGAGGAAACTCAAGAGGCGCAAGAAATCAGTCCCCCTCCGTCGAAAATTTTGTTGACAGGGCGCTCACTCTCATCGACTCAGGAATCGAATCTCTCTCTTCCCTTCGCGCTCTCGTTGCCGCAAAGGCGCTCTTCGCATTTATCACTCTCCTCGGCTTTTTCGGAGTAATCGGCGGAATGGAGCTCGGCAGGGTTTCACTCATCACGGGCGTTATTGCGCTTGCGATCCTCGTCGGTGCTGAATTTCTTGTTTTGAAAGATTAGACCCTCATTAATAGACCAAATTAAAAGCGGCTTGGTGTTTTCCAAGCCGCTTTTTTGTTTCTTTGCTTATGCCATTCTTTCGGAGAGCTGTGCCCCGCCGAGAATGTGGAAATGAAGGTGATGCACGCTCTGGCACGCATCGTCACCGCAGTTCGAGATGACACGGTAGCCGTTCTCTATTCCCGCCTCTTTTGCGATGCGAGGAATGTTCTCGAATATCTCGGCAACTATCTTGCTGTTATCGGCATTGATGGCGTCAACGCTCTCGATATGCGCCTTGGGAATGACCAAAATGTGTACGGGTGCCTGAGGAGCGATATCGTAAAATGCATAAATATTCTCGTTTTCAAATGCCTTTTTTGACGGAATCTCACCGTTTATTATCTTACAAAAAATACAACTCATTGCTTTTCTCCTTATTTATCAATAATTCTATTTTAATGGAACGCTTATATTGGAGCAAACAACGCTCTCCACGGGGGTATTATCGTTCCACTTTGATTCACATCTAACGTAATTCCACTGCTCGCCGCTTCCAAGATAGGTTATGCTCTCAAGCGAGGTGCAGTCGCCAAACGCTCTATAGCCGATGACCGACAAGGTGTCGTGAAGCACAACGCTCTTAAGTGAGGTGCAGGCATAGAAGGTGTTTTGCTCTATCGTCGTTACACCTGCAGGAATCTCCACGCTCTCAAGCGAGGTGCAACCGTTGAAAGACCATTTTCCGATACTCTTAAGTCCATCGGGAAAATCTATACTCTTAAGTGCCGTGCACGATATAAATGCATCCTCACCAATTCTCTTAAGAGTGCTCGGGAGCTCGATACTCTCAAGGGATGCGCATCCGTAGAACGTACCGTTGAGAATCTCCTCGATTCCGCTCGGAATGCTAATGCTAAGCAGCGACGTGCATCCGTAAAATGCACCCTCGCCAATACTTGCCAAGCCCTCGGGGAGCTCTATCTCAATGAGCTTGCTGTTCTCCGTAAGCGAATATTCGGTAATGCTTGTCACCGTGCTCGGAAGGACAAGCTTTGTCACGGGATTTGCCGCAGGATAGTGAAGCAATGCCGTTACGTCCTTGTTATACAAGGCACCGTCTATGGATTTGTAATTTTCGTTGTTTCCGTCAACGTCAATGCTCTCAAGCGAGAGGCAGTAATAGAACACAAGCTCGCCAATCGAATCAAGAGATGCGGGCAGCTTGATACTCTCAAGTGCGGTGCAATAAAAAAATGCATGACCGCCAATGCTCTCCACTCCGCTTGGAACGTGAATACTTTTAAGGGCGGTACATTGAATGAATGCACTGTCTTCAATGCGCTTAAGCGTTGCGGGAAGTTCAATGCTTGCAAGTGACGTGTTGTAGCCAAACGCCGCATTAAGAATCTCAGTTATTCCATTTGGAAGCACCACGCTTGTAAGCTCGGTGCAAGCAAGGAATGCGCTGTCGCCAATAGTTGTAACGGGCAAGCCCTCATAGGTCGCAGGGATGATAAGCTCGGTGTCGGTGCAATCACCAATTCCAGTTACGGAATAGCTCACTCCGTCATCGTTGAGCGTAAAATTCAGTCCAACGGACGGCTCGTTTGCCTCCTGCTTATCGGTCGTCGACGTGGTAACTCCTCCGTCATCAAAGCACGAAACGAGCAAAATTGAAGCCGACAAAATCAGTACGATAACTAATAATAACGAAATCTTTTTCATATTCTTACCTCCAATTAC
>JAZRCO010000042.1:0-14324 GCA_045659855.1 Eubacteriales bacterium
TCACTTTGTTCGCACTAACCAAGAGAGTGTTTTGCTATGTTAGCACCGCACCAATCGATTGTTTTCGTGCACCTTTTTCAAAAGGTGGCTCTCCACGAGTAGTGGCGCCCGCCGCGTAGGCGAATCGGCATTTCTTTTTAATAATGAAATTTTTGATTATTTAGCAAAACCGCGTTTTTGTTTACAAAACGTAGTCGTAAGACTACGAGCGCGTTTTGTCGGTGCGCCACTGAAATTATATCTATAAAAAAATTTAACGCGCACCATGTTTTCTTTGGGCCTACATAGGCAAAGAAAAGCGGCTAAATAGTTTTGGTATGAAAAGATAGTTTGCCTCTATAACGCTTTTTTCTTTGGCAAAATAGGCGCCTCTTTTCTTGCCTGTCTTACGACAGTCATTTGCTTCGCAAATACGAAAAGGAAAAAAGCTTGGCAAAAAAGAAACGGCGAGCCAAGGGCTACGCTCCCTTGAACCGCGCTGCTACGCGCAGGGCGAGGTCGCCTCTTTTCTTGCCTGACTCACGTCAGTCATTTGCTAACGCAAAACCGAAAAGGAAAAAGCGACGCAAAACAATCGCGCAATGTGCTGTGCGAACACACCGATAAATCCCAATTTATAGCTTAAACTATTCCGATATAAATCATGAGAACCGAGATATCGGCGGGTGAAACGCCGCTAATTCTCGATGCCTGTCCGATGGTAAGGGGGCGCACCTTAGAGAGCTTTTGAACTGCCTCGATGCGAAGTCCTTTAACGAGGGCATAGTCGATATCGTCGGGGATCTTTTTCTCCTCGAGTCGAGCTTTTTTATTGACCTCGGCTATTTGGCGCTTGATATAGCCCTCATATTTAATAGAAATTTCGGCGGTCATTCTCGCTCCACGGGGGAGGGACGGACGGTCCTTATCTATCTCGGCGAGCGCATCGTAGTCGAGTGTGGGGCGACGCAAGAGCTCCGCGAGGGATATGCCCGTTGCCACAGTTGAAAGCTCGCGCGCTTCCAAGAAGGGATTTGCGATATTGGGTGAGATGAACGTCTTTTCAAGGCGCTCGATTTCGGCGTCGGTCAACGCCTTTTTATTCAAATATTTACTGTATCTTTCCTCATTAATGAGCCCTATTTTATATCCGATCTCGGTCAAGCGGCGGTCGGCATTATCCTGACGCAGGAGCAAGCGGTATTCAGAGCGCGAGGTCATCATTCGATAGGGCTCGTTCGTTCCCTTGGTAACGAGATCGTCGATGAGAGTACCGATATATCCGTCGCTTCTCTTTAAGACGATTTGCTCCTTACCAAGAAGGGAGAGCGATGCATTGATGCCCGCAATAAGACCTTGCGCCGCCGCCTCCTCATAGCCCGAAGTTCCGTTGAACTGACCTGCACCGTAGAGGCCGCTGATATTCTTATATTCAAGCGTTGCATAGAGCTGCGTGGGATCGGAGCAATCGTATTCTATAGCATATGCATAGCGCATGATCTCCGCATTTTCAAAGCCCGCAAGTGAGTGGAGCATCTCATGCTGAACGGATGCGGGGAGGGAGGTGGAGAAGCCCTGAATATACATTTCCTCGGTATTCTCGCCCATCGGCTCAACGAAGAGCTGGTGGCGCTCCTTGTCCGCAAAGCGAACTATCTTATCCTCAATTGAGGGACAGTATCTCGGGCCCGTTCCGTGAATTTGTCCCGAATACATTGCCGAAAGGTGAATGTTTTCTTTAATAATATTATGAGTTTCAGCGCTCGTATATACTATATGGCAGGGGATTTGCTCGATGCCTTCGAAGTAATGCTCATCGGTGAGGGCGCTATAGGGGGTTATTATATCCTCGCCGCTTTGAATTTCGAGCTCGTCAAAGGAGATGCTTGAGCGCTTTACTCTTGCGGGTGTGCCCGTTTTGAATCGCATAAGGCGAATACCCTCGCGCTCGAGTGCGGAGGAAAGACCGCCGTTTGCGGCAAGGAGTCCGTCTGGGCCTGCCGAGAAATTACGATTGCCGACGAAAACTCGGCTCTCGAGGTATGTTCCCGAGCAAATTATGGCTCTTTCGCACTCCCATCTTTCGCCGAGGGATGTGATAACGGCGCGAATTGCCTTTTTGCCGTCGCACTCCTCAAGCTCGATATCGCATATCTCCGCTTGAACGAGGCGGAGATTTTCGGTATTCTCGATGAGCTGCTTCATAAGTGCTTGATATTTTCTTCTATCGGCTTGAATTCTCTTTGAATGAACCGCCGCGCCCTTTCCGAGATTGAGTGTACGGCTTTGCAAGGTCACCTTGTCCGCCATCTCGCCCATAACTCCACCGAGGGCGTCTATCTCGAAAACGAGATGTCCCTTTGCGGTGCCGCCGATCGAGGGGTTGCAGGGCATATTTCCTATTGAGTCAAGACTCATTGTGAAGAGTACCGTATCAAGACCGAGTCGCGCCGAGGCAATAGCCGCCTCTATACCTGCGTGTCCTGCGCCTATTACGGCAATTTGTGTTTTTGGGGATGTCATATTATCTCCTTAGATAATTAAGTAAAAATTTATAAAATAAATGGATGTGATTGCTTGATTTTATCGGTTGAGGTAGGATGCGATAACTGCGGCATCGATTGCGGATACGGATGCGCCCGAGCTACCGTTTTCGATTATTGAGGTAACCACGATTTGGGGATTGTTCATCGGCGCAAATGCGGTGAACCAACAGTTTTGCTTGCCTCCGCCAATTTGCGCGGTACCTGATTTACCGCAAACGGTGGCATCGATTTTATATTTGGAATACATATTCCACGTTGCCGTGGTGGAGTTATTGACCATGTTTTTCATACCGGTCTTGATGGTGGTGAGTGTTGAGGGGGAAATGCTCACGGTGTTCATCACCTGCTTGCCGTATTCCTTGACCACGTTGCCCGAAAACTCCCTCACGGAGTGAAGAAGGTGGGTGGCATATCTCGTGCCGCCGTTGGCAATGGTGGCAATATATGACGTTACCTGCAAGGGGGTGTACTGATGTATTGACTGACCAATATAGGATGATGCCTCCTCGTATGCGCTCCAGTTGGATGCGTTTTCGGGGGACGCTATTTGTCCTGTCAGCTCGGGAATCTCAATGCCCGTGCTTTGACCGAGACCAAGCTCGCGGCAGTATTTGACCATGGTATCTATATTCATCCTATCGTAACCCGTTTCGATGAAGAAGGCATTACACGAGAAGGTGAGCGCCTCGATTACGTTCAGTGAGGACGAATAATAATCGTTATGGTTGGAGCAATCGATGCTGATGCCGTGGTGCTTATAGCCGTGATTGCAAACCACACTTGATACGCTACTGATTGCGCCCGTTTCGAGTCCCGCAAGGGATACTGCCACCTTGAAGGTGGAGCCGGGGGCATATGCCGCATAGCACGCGCGGTTGAGAAGGGGAAGATGCTCGTCCTTTGCGAGCGAGCTATATTCTTTATTAAAGGTTGCGAGGTCGTAGGTGGGGTAGGATGCAATGGCGAGGATATCACCCGTGTTGGGGTCGAGCGCGACGGTAGCGCCCTCGTTTTTATTGAAATCCTTCATATACTGCCTTAGTGCATCCTCGGCGGCGATTTGCGTTTGAATGTCGATGGTGAGATAGACGTCCTTGCCTGCAACGGGCTCGACCTTGATCTCCTCCTTGACTATCTCGCCGTTGGCGTTTCGCTTTATTACCATAACGCCGTCCTTGCCACGAAGGAATTCCTCGAATTCCGCCTCGCATCCGTCGATTCCGACAACATCGCTCATACCGTAGCCGAGCGCCTTGTAATATTCCCAAGTTTCCGCGGTTATCTTACCGACACGGCCGAGGATATGGGATGCATATCCGGGATACATATAGGTTCTTTTTGAGCTTATTCTATCCGAAACGCCCTCTATGGAGAGCTCCTTGACGTAGGAGATGAGATCAACGCTCACACCGCTTGCGATGCAATAGGGATTGCTTGAGCTGAACTGCGTTCTGAGCATATCGTAACGGATACGGATGAGCGTGTTTATATCGTCGTTTGTGTAAACGGCATTTCCGCTACTGTCGAGCTTATCGAATTTCCAACGCTTTACGAAATATTCAGTGAGCTCGCTTGCGCTCGCATTTTGCATATTGACGTCCTTGAGCAAGCGAGAGAGGGCAAGGTTAGTTGCCGTGCCGCTAGTGAGCGCCTCCTCGGAGTATTCGTAATTCGGGTATTCACCAACGAACGGGAAGAGGTCACTCGTTCTGAATTCGTTGCTTTGCGTTTTGTTTAAAACCTCAACAACGGCGAGTATCGATTTATTGAAGGCAACGAAGTCGCTTGGCATTGAGTTATAGTCGAGGATGATATCGTAGGCAAAGGAGGTCGTAACGAGCACCTCGCCGTTTCTATCGTAAATGTTTCCTCGAAGCGCCTGGATCACCTTGGTTTCGGTGGTGAAGTCGCTTTCGGCTCTCAGCTCCGCCGTTTTGAACGGATTGAACTGCAAATTAACGAGACGCGCAATGAAAATTGCGCAAACGATTGCAAAAACGGAGGCGAGGACCGTATATTTTTGCATTTTCGATATTCTTTTTTTCATACGGAGCTCCTCCTTTCGTTTTTGTTGATGGAATTAATTTAATGAATTAGGTCGCCGCAAACGAGAACGTACTGAGTGCGATGAGAATGATGCAGCTAGTGATGAGTGCGATGGCGCCGACGTTGAAGAAAATGATCTCCGCGCTCTTTCCCTTGGGGAATACGATCTCGCCCCTATTCAATCTGGCACGGCGAATACCGCGGTTGAAATTGAATATTCCAATGAAGAGAAGGCCCATAATGATAAAGGAATATCCCGCCAAAAGGGAGAGGGGAAGGATGTTTGCCTGAATATACTCCTCGGGGATCACGCCCGTTGAGAGAAGCTCGATGAGCTCGTCAACGTTAATTTGCGACATCACGTAGGCGGGTAGCACGCCGCAGAACAAATTGATAAAGCAGTGGTAGATTATCGTGTATATTATATTACCCGATCTCACGTAAACGTAAGAGAGGATGGCGCCTATAAGAAAGGCGTAGAAGAACTGATAGAGATTTCCGTGAATGAGTCCGAAGATGAGGGAGGGGAAGAAGATCGCGATCGCTTCTCCGTAGGGGGTAAGGCGGTCGATAAGGAGCTTTCTAAACATTATCTCCTCAATTATCGGGCCGATGATTCCCGCAATGGCGAAGGAAAGCAATAAATCGGTTTCGGTCAAGAGGGCGCTAACGTCGTTTTCGGGCACTCCGCCGAATCTTTCCTGTATCACGGTGAGAAGGAAGGATGAGATGTAGTTGCCGACGTACATAACGAAAACGGTAACTGTCAAATATTTAAAGATCTCTCTGCCGCTAAGCTTCTTTTTCTCGGGAGCGCTTGCGGGGAGCTTTTTCATAAGTCCTATGAAAATTGGGAAGGCAAGAAGGTACTGTATTGCCGAACTGAGGATCAGTTGTGCGTTCCCACTCTTCAAAAGTTCGGGGTTTATTTCATCGAGGAGGAGCACCGCCATCGATGCCACGGATTGAGAGATGACTATATATACGAGAATTGCGATGCAAAGTCTTGAAAAGAACCATCTATGCCTTCTTTGCTCCTTTTCGGGCATTTCGGGCACACTTGGTTGATTGAGATCGGGATTGAAATTATTAAAATCGTTGTTCATTTTTGCCTTGCCTCCTTAATAACCTTTTTATTTTTATTGACGAGATCCGAGAGGATCGAGAATATAAGATATGATAGCGAGCAAAATACCATTGAAGAAGCAAATTCGGGCAGGATTATTGCTCCGAACGTTCTAAAGAAGGTAAAGCTGCTTCCAACCATTGCGGAATATAAAAAATTGTATGCTCCCTTAATGCCGAAAGCAATGGCGGCGAGTGCCAAAAAGGCGGGGTAATTCTTGCCGAAGAAATGCTCGGCAACTATCCACAAAACGTATCCGCACAAAAACGAGAAGGCGAGATACAAATAATATCTATCGCCACCGAGCGAGCAGTAGAAAAAGCCCGACACGATGCCGCACACACTTGCCACAGTGTGATCGTTTTTGATGCATATCACCACGAGAGCCGCAAGAAGAAGATCGGGCGGTGCTCCAAAGAGATTTATTTTTGAAAAGAAGGTTACCTGTGCCACGGCAATGATGAATAGCGCGACTGTGAAGATTGCGCATTTATAGCCGACCGTTTTGATTCTCGCATAGCGCGCGCTGCTAACCATACCGTTCCTCCTTTAAGTAAACTAAATAAATATAACATATTATATTCCATTTTAGATTATACAACAAAATCAATCAAAAATCAATGAAAATAACAAGGAATTAAAAAATAATTAAAAAAACAGCAGGGCGAAGCTCGCTCTGCTGTGTAAGTGAATAAATATTAGTAGTTTGAAAGCTTGGACAAGCAGTATCTGCAAATCTTTTTGCCCTCGAAAGTGATAACGTTTTCTCTTTCGTCGCAAAAAATGCAGGAGTCACCATGCTTTCTGAGAATGATCTTATCCCCCTCAACGTAAATATCAAGAATATCCTTTGCCTTGATGTCAAAAGTTTCACGGATCTCCATGGGAATAACTATTCTACCAAGAGAATCAACAGGTCTTGTAATGCCAGTGGATTTCATAAATAACGTACTCCTTAGTTTAGTGAATAAATATGTCGAGTGTGGCAACACCACCGTATTATTATAAAACAAAATGCAAAAAAAGTCAATATAAATTGTGATTTTTGTTAAAAATGAACTGTTTTAGTCGAGCTTGGACGCTTTATGTCAATTCTTTACTGTTGACAAAGGGGACACAATGAGTTATAATAATAGCAGTTAAATGATCGTTACAAACAGTGTTCTTGAGTATTACTTTGGCGGTGTGTGCGTTTTAGTCCGCCTGGGATACTACGTAGAAAAAGGATGCTCAAACCCTTCGTGTGCCGCGTTTTTGCGCGGGTCTTGTTTGCGCGCTTTTTTGCGCAATCATTGAAGAAATTTTCGGTATTTTAAAGAAAAAATATTGATTGTTACATATAGAAACGTTATAGAAAGGAAGTGATTTTTATATGGCAAAAAAAGAAAAGCTTCAGGGCGACGGTGCATTGGAAAAGAAAAAGGCACCCACTCACAAGAGAAATCAATCAGGTAAAAAGAAGCAGCTCTCTAAAAAGAGCGTTAAGGAAAAGCTCTTAAAGCTTCAAAGCGAGGCGGAGCAAAGCATTGACGCTTCAGCAAAGAGAGTAAAGGAAGATAAAAAGAACAAAACGGAGAGCAAGAGAACAAAAAATTCTCACAAGGACACTCAAAAGAGCGACAAGGCGTCCCGCAAAAAGCAAAAGGGCAAGGACGTGCTTCACAACAAGGTAGAAAGAGCAATCGCTCCCTCAATTGAGCTTGACGACGGAGCGAAGGTGCGCATAATTCCGCTAGGCGGACTTAACGAGATAGGCAAAAATATCACTGCCATCGAGTGCGGTGACGATATCATAGTTATCGATTGCGGATTCGGATTTCCCGACGAGGATATGCTCGGTGTTGACCTTGTTATTCCCGATTTCACCTATCTTCGCGAGAATGCGAGCAAGGTTCGTGCAATCGTGCTCACGCACGGTCACGAGGACCACATCGGCGGCATCCCCTATCTTCTCCGTGAGATAAACGTACCCGTTTACGGTACGCTTTTGACGCTTGGAATCATTAAGAACAAGCTCCTTGAGCACAAGCTCCCGTTTGAGGCGATGCTCAATGTTGTTAATGCGGGCGACAGCATCAAGCTCGGAACGAGCTTTGCGGTTGAATTCATTCACGTCAACCACTCCATTGCCGACGCGTGTGCGCTTTGCATATCAACACCCGTGGGCAAGCTCTTTCACACGGGCGACTTTAAGCTCGACCTCACTCCCGTGGACGGAGAGGTGATGGATATCATCCGTCTTGGTGAGCTTGGTAAGGAGGGAATCGCACTCCTTATGTGCGAGAGCACTAACGCTGAGCGTCCGGGGTACACTCCGAGTGAAAAGAAGGTCGGCAAGGGACTTGAATATATTTTCTCAACGCAAAACGACAAGAGAATAGTCATTGCGACCTTCTCGTCAAACGTGCATAGAGTTCAGCAAATCATCGACACGAGTGTTCGTCACGGCAGGCGCGTTGCTATAACGGGACGAAGCATGCTCAACGTTGTCGGCGCAGCGACCGAGCTCGGCTATATGGATATTCCCGAGGGTGCGTTGATTGATATTTCCGAGATAAAGAGATTTAGTCCCGAGGAGATAACCATCATCACGGCGGGCTCACAGGGTGAGCCCATGAGCGCACTTTACAGAATGGCGTTCTCTGACCACAGAGAGGTAACGCTTGGTAGAAGCGACGTTGTGATACTTTCGTCAAGTCCCATTCCCGGAAACGAAAAGCTTATAAGTAGAATCATCAACGAGCTTGCAAAGAACGGCGTGACCGTGCTCCACGATGCTCTTATGAGTGTTCACGTTTCGGGACATGCTTGTCAAGAGGAGCTCAAGCTCGTTCAGGCACTCCTCAAGCCGAAATATTTTATGCCCGTGCACGGGGAATACCGTCATCTTGATGCGAACCGTCATCTCGCGCTTGAGATGGGCATGGCGGAGAGGGATATTTTCATCTCCGATATCGGCAAGGTGCTCGAGCTTTCTTCGCGCGGAGCGAGATTTGTCGGCAATGTGCCTGCGGGCAAGGTGCTCGTTAGCGGAAACAGCGTTGGCGAGGTTGGAAACATCGTTCTCCGTGAGCGTAGAAATCTCTCTCAGGACGGTCTTATCGTGGTAGTTGCGGGCGTTGACCTTCAACTTAAGCTACTTATCTCGGGCCCCGATGTTGTGTCGCGCGGATTCGTTTACGTCCGTGAGGCAGAGCAGCTTATGGATGAGATAAAAGGAGTGGCGATGGACTCGATATACAAGTATCTCGACAACACGAGAGCCGTTGATCGCGTTGCGCTCAAGACAAAATTGAAGGATGATATTTCCAAATTTATCTATTCAAAAACAAAGCGCAGACCGATGATTCTTCCCATCATTATGAACGTGTGATTAATTTTGTAGAAAAACATAGAAGAAGACTACAATTCACGGTTTGTTCATAGTTAGTTCAAAATGCAATAACATTATAAAGCTATAATAACTCTATTAATGCCTATAAAGGAGATACAAAAAAATGGCACAGGTTAAACCCGTAAATAAAAAGAAAATGACCAAGAGTGCACTCATCGCAACAATCGTTTCTATCGTGATTTTGGTTGCGTTTGCAGTATCACTCGTGGCATCAAGCGGACTTTTCGTTCGCGCAAAGGAAGGCGCTAAGAGTGAAAACTTTGAGATCAACGGCGCAATGATGGATTACTTTATTAATTCTTCTTACCAGTCTTGGTACCAGAACTACCAGCAGTGGTTGCAGGAGAATTATCTCTACGTATATCTTGGCTATATCACGGCATTCGATCCTAATAAGCCCTTCGACGAGCAGATCGCTGATTCCGCAACAGGTCAGACATATCAGGAGCTCTTCATTGAGAACGCAAACTCCTATATCGCAAAGCTTCTCAGATACTGCGAGTCCGCAATGGCAGACAAGGATTTCGATTTTGCAAAGCTTGAAAGCGAAGCAAAGGAAGAAGCTAAGCATACAATTGAAAGCATTGAGACATATGCAAAGCTCTCCGGCATGGACGTTAAGGGCTATATCCGTTCCTACCTTGGTAGAAACCTTAGCGTTAAGGACCTTGAGAACTGCTTGATCATCGAGCACATTGCAGGCGAATATGCATCCGTTATCTACGATAGAATTTTCGATAACATGACAAGCGACCGCAAGTTCGACTACTTCAAGGAAAATCTTGGTGCAAGCTACAGTGACGGTCTTGGCGCATTCGTTAGCGCTGAATACCTTTCATACACACTCAGCCAGCCCAAGAGCAGCGTAAACTATCCCAACGCTGATGATTACAACGGCGCTGAGGGTAAGGCATACAAGGATGCGGTAGCTGCAGTTGAAAAAGAAAACTCCTCTAAGAAGGAAGACGAGGAAAAGACTCCTCTTCCCAACGTTGAGGACTACACAGGCGGCGCTGAGAGCAAGGCATACAAGGATGCTTACAAGGTTGCTGAGGATGCAAAGATCGCAAACGAGGCACAGATGATCGTTGATAAGCAGATCATGGATAAGCTTGTAACAGCTAAGACAGCTGAGGAATTCAAGCGCATCATCCTTGAGGGTAACTACGATAAGTACTTTAAGTCCGCATATGCTGCTATCTCCACAAAGCTTGGTGATAGCAAGCCCACTGATGCAGCTCTTGAAGAATACAAGGCAAGCATTAAGGAAGACGTTATTAAGGCGATCCTTGCAGGTCAGGAAAACATCCTTGTTGGCAAGGATGAGAGCGAAAAGGACGAATCCACTCTCACTGAATGGGAAAAGCAACAGAAGGATCTTCCCACATCCGTTATTCAGAATCTTAAGTCCGTAATCTCCAGCTTGGAAAAGCAGGGCTCATACTCACTTTCTACTGACGTTGGCCAAAAGCTCTTTGGTGGCGTTAAGGCAGAATACGGCATTGAATACGAAGCATATGAAACAGCAGGCACAAGCGCAAGCGTTGGTGATTGCTGGTACGAAAACGGCTTGATCGCAAGCAAGAATAGCATCTCTTACCAGATCGCTATGGCAAAGGATGCTCTTAACGATGAAGACGCTAATAAGGAAGAAATCGAAGAGACTATCAAGAGTCTTGAAGAAGAGCTTGAAGCGGCTGAAAAGAAGATCGAAGAAGTTTCCAAGACAGGTTACTATTCTTACACAGCATACATCGTAACTGAGGCAGCTCACAGAGATGAGGCAAAGACAAGAAACGTTGGTCACATCCTCTTCAAGGTTGACACAGCATCCACAACAACTACTCCTAACGTTTACAAGACAAGCGACGAAGCAAAGGCAGCAGCTGACAAGGTTCTTGAGGAGCTTAACGGCAAGGCAGTTGACGGTGTTGTTTCCAAGGAAGACTTCGAAGAAATCGCAACAAAGAAGACAGCTGACTCCGGCGTATTCTACGAGGACGTAATCAAGGGTCAGATGGTTCCTGAGTTTGAGGATTGGCTCTTCGCAGCTGAAAAGGTTGGCGGTCTCGGTCTTGTTGAAACAAGCTACGGCTGGCACATCATGTACTATGACGGTGAAGGCGAAGAATCCGGCTGGGAATACAAGGCACACGTTCGTGCAACTGAGCAGGATTACAACGATTGGGAAAAGACACTTGATCAGGCAGTTACTGTAAATTCCGATCTCATCGTTGAGTTCTTTACAAAATAATTCAAGATAATTATTAACTAAAAACAAATGGCACGGCTTGTCCGTGCCATTTTGGTAAGGTGACGTATGGTAATTGAAAAGAAACAAACTACAATAGCATACCGTTGTCCCACTTGCGGTGCGGGAGTTATGAGCGTGGTAGATATCTTTGCGCTTTCCGCTCCTATGATCAAGCTCAAATGTGAGTGCGGCGGAAGTGAGATGACCATGGTCAAGCAAAGCGACGGTAAGATCCGACTCACCGTTCCTTGCATTGTTTGTCCAAATCCTCACAGCTACGTTTTGAGTCCGTCCGTCTTTTTTGGCAAGGAGGAGTTCTTCCTTCAGTGCGCTTATTCCGATCTTGACGTTTGCTTCCTCGGTGAGCTTGAATACGTGAAGGCGAATCTCGCAAGGAGCGAATACGAGCTCATTAAGCTGATGGAGGAGAACGGAATTGAGGATTTTTCCGCTTTCCGCAGGGCAAACGAGGATGAGAATGATGATTCTCTTGACTCAGAGCAGGCACAAAGCGTGATCTTCGTTCTTTCCGAGCTTGAGGCGGAGAACAAGATCTTTTGCCACTGTGAGCACACCTGTGAGGTGGATGAGGAAAAATACGGATACGAGGTGCGCCGTGACGGAGTTTTAGTAAAATGCCGTGACTGCGGTGCGCAAAGAATGATCCCCACGGATAATTCTCTCAACACACACGCATTCTTGGATGCGGACGAGCTCCATCTCGATTGATCAACGAAAAAATAGAAATCGGCACTTTTGGGAGTGCCGATTTTTTCACACATAGGACGTTTTCTCATAGAATGTTAATAAAGCAGGCAACGCGAATCAGCCGAGCGTGCTTATATAATTTCAATAATGTTGCCCTGCGCAACGGAACGGAGCTTTTTTATGAATAACTGTCTTTGCAATCTTTTTGAAAACGACTATATCTGGCTTCTTATTATCGCGCTTTTGATCGTCACCTGCTGCTGCAATAGATAGCCAAAAAAGAGGGAAGCCACAAGCTTCCCTCTTATTTTATTTATTGGAATTAAATCGGGCATTTGCGCTCAAATGCTTATTGCGGTAGCCAAGGGGCGAGATGCCGTAGTGCGCCTCAAAAGTTCTTGTGAAGTGCGAGGAGTCGTAAAAGCCCGTGCGGTGCGCTATCTCCAAAACGGTGAGATTGGTGGTTTGAAGCATCATGGAGGCGGAGTCCATTCTGATCTTTGTCACGTAGGATAGGGGCGGCATCTTGCAAATCTCCTTGAACTTTTTTATATATGAGGAGCGCGAGAGATGGGCGATGCTGCAAAGATCCTTCACGGTGATCTTTTCATAATATCTTTCGTGGATATAGGATATTGTTTCCGTGAGGGCACGGTCCTCGCAAAACGGTGCTTGATTTTGGGCATTGTGCGAGGTGTATGCGCCGCACAAAAGCCCAATTACCGACATTGCGAGATTACTTCGTACCATTCCTTCAACGGGGTCGCCGTAGTTATCGTATCGGGCTATCTCCCTAAAAATTCTCATCGTAGCTTCAAACGCCTCCTCTTGAAGATTGAGGTGGAGGGGATTTGCCGTTTTGCCTCTCATAAGGGGCTCGACGCCGAAAAGTGTGAAGAAGGAGGGGAGCTGCTGCAGGTCGGCTATATGCTTATTCATAAAACTATCGCTAATTATCATATGGAAAACGTCAAATCCCCTGCCGCCAAGGTATCCGTGTGCAACGTGTGGGGGCACGATAAAAACGTCGCCCACTCTCGCGGCAACGCGGTTATTGTTGATGTAATGGATGCCTTCGCCACGCGTTACAACATTTATCTCCATAAATTCCTGCTCGTGCATGCCAATCGTATAGTCCATCATTGTGAATGCGTGGACAAGGTCGTGCGAGTGGTGAAAAAAATCGGAGTGCGTGTGATAATAATGCTCGTGGTCGCCTAATTTTTCAAAGTTCATGTTTTGCCTCACTTATGATTTTGCCGTCCCTGTAAGGCGGCGATTTGTGGAAAAAATGCACTATGTTTTGCGAAAAAACAATACAAATATCGTTAAAGTGACTAAAGAGTGAACGATTATACAATAAAAGTTGTATATTATACCTTGATTATATCACAAATGAAAGCTATAATCAAGTGTGTAGATATATATTTATATATTTTTATATAATATTTTACTAATTTGCGTGACGGAGCTTTTATTAAAAATCCGTTTTCTTGGAAATGTGAATGCAAAGGAGAAACGAACATGAAAAAAATCAAGCGATTGCTGATAAGCGGACTTTGTTTGCTTTTGGTATTATCAATGGCCGGATGTACACCGTTTTGGGAAAAACTCGGTAAGGGTACTAAAAAGGTCGAAGAAATGACGGTAAATTCCGCTAACATACCGTTGAAAATATGGTATGACGAGGCGGCGCCGTTCATAAACGAGTGTTCTCCCGAGGCATCGATGATGCAGGGACAGGACATCGGCTGGCAAAACTGGTCCTTGCCGATAGGTAACGGCTTTGTTGGAGTGAACGTTTTCGGTAGAACCGAGAGCGAGAGAATCCAGGTGACCGAAAAGACCTTATCAAATCCTTGGCAAGCTGTGAAAACCGTGAACGGTACAACGAGTTGGCCCCAAGTGGCAGGTCTTAACAACTTCTCCGAGACGTATATCGATTTCAATCATGAGAGCTCGGGCGTTAGCGCATACAGAAGGGAGCTCGACCTTAGAACGTCGATTGCTTCCACAAGCTATGAGTACGACGGTGCGAAATATGAAAGAGAGTATTTCGTTTCCTATCCCGATAATGCGCTCGTAATTTATCTTACTGCCGAGGATGGCCCGCTTTCGTTTACTCTCCGTCCCACCATCCCCTTTGAGCAAAGCTATATGAACGATCCGGGCGATGGATTGTCCAAGACGGGAACTGTGACCTCGAGCGTTGAGCACGGCGTTGGATGCATCGAGCTTAGCGGTAAGCTCGGCTATTACGACGTAGATTTC
>JAZRCO010000043.1:0-7892 GCA_045659855.1 Eubacteriales bacterium
AACAAACAAATGCCCTTACGAATACAAGTATTCGACGGACATTTCTTCGTCCGTACTACGAAAACCTCTCCTACGGAGAGCTTTTCTAAAATTTACTTACTTTGTGCCTTGTAATAAAGTTTGTGCGAACAACGAATCAGTTAGTTGAAGCAGCAAATTAAAGATTTTCGACAAGGGAGAAAATCGTTATGTGTTGTAATGCGTAACATTACAACACAATTTGCGCAGCCCAAGTGGAGTTAGCACAAGCTATACGGCGATGTGCCAATCCTTCTTTTTAAGTTTTTTCGGGGTGTGGGGCGGCTTTTTTAAAAAAAGCCCCACATCTTTTTAAACTAACTATCCTTCTTCTCCTGCACGGAGGATATCGCCGACCTTAACGTCGAAGGGGACTTTTACGAAGAAGTGCATAAAGGGATGCGGAGCGGACTCGATGGCGTTACCGTTCTCGTCGCGGAGGTCGGTGATATCTAGTGCCCTACCGACTGCGGATGGCGAGATTATCTCGGCGCAATCTCCGATTTTGCACTTGTTCTTTTGCATGAAGAGGTAGTATTTTCCACCCTTGGCGCACTCGTTGAGTCGCTCCTGCGCCGCTTTTTCCTGCTCGTTCATCTCGCAGGCGATAGCGAAATACGCCTTTTCGCGAATATAACCCGTATTACTTGCGAGCTGTGCGCTCTCGATCGGGTAATCGAAATAGAAACCCGTGCAGTATTCTCTGTGGCTAACGCTTTCAAGCTCGCGCATCCACAGGGGATCGAATTTATAATTTTCCTTATCTCTATAATAGCTGTCGATTGCCATTCTATAGGCATTGGTAACCACCGCGGTATAGTATGCGGATTTCATTCTTCCCTCGATCTTGAAGGACTTGTTTCCTGCCTCAATAAGCTCGGGAACGTGCTCGATGGTGCACATATCCTTTGAGGACATAATAAAGGTGCCGTGCTCATTTTGCTCGACGGGAAGCGGCACGTCGGGGCGCTTCTCCTCAACGAGCGTGAAATTCCAGCGGCACGGCTGAGCGCACGCGCCACGGTTTGCATCCCTGCCCGTAATGTGATGGGAGAGCATGCATCTTCCGCTATATGAAACGCACATCGAGCCGTGAATGAACGCCTCAAGCTCGATATCCTCGGGAATGCCCGCGCGTATCTTCTTTATCTCGCCGAGAGTGAGCTCTCTCGCAAGGACAAGACGCTTTGCACCGAGTGCGATATATGCCTTTGCCGCCGCAACGCTGACGATGGATGCCTGCGTGGAAACGTGTATCTCCATTTCGGGCAGTATTTCCTTGATGGTTTGCATAACTCCGAGATCGGCAACGATCATGGCGTCGATTGCGCAACCCTTGAGCGCGGTGAGATAGTCGCGAAGGACGCTGTATTCGTGCTCGTGGGGCATGGTGTTAACGGTCAAATAGACCTTTTTGCCGCGCGCGTGAGCGTACTCGACCGCCTCGTAAAGCTCGTCGTTGGTAAAGTTATCCGCGGCGCTTCTCATACCGAAAACGTTGCCTGCAAGATATACCGCATCGGCTCCGTAGAGGAGTGCGGATCTCATTTTTTCAAAATTCCCTGCGGGGGATAAAAGTTCAACCATATTGCTTAAATAACCTCTTGATATATATATTCTCGTTACTGCCGCCAAAAGAACGGCATTTTGTCAACGCAAACGGAAAACGGAGCGTCCGTTCAAAATAAAAAGCATAAAAATATAAAAAATATTACACTTTTTGCTCATTTTATTGACTTATTATTTAGAATAATTATAATATACATAAACTCAACTGTCAAGGGAAAAGTCAGTTTTTTCACGCTCCCCCTTGCCAAAAGGGCGCTTGTGTGCTATAATTATACTGATATAATATACATAGGAGGTAAATATGAAAAGATTATTACTCTTAACACTTATTTTATCACTTGCGCTTACAAGCTTGGCTTGTAACTTTCCTTTTCCTGACAAGAGCGGCGAAAAGCCCGAAATGCCCGAATATAAGGTCGATGCTTCGGCTCAGCTTGAGTACAGTGAAAACGGACTTGGGCTTATGATCAATGATGACAAAAAGAGCTATTCCGTGGTGTCGATAGGCAACTGCACCGATGTGGACGTGGTCGTTCCCTCCCATCATAACGGCTTGCCCGTTGTTGTGTTTGGAGAGCTCGACTCCTTAAATATAGGTGTTTTTTATGAATGTGATTTTGTTAAGTCCATCACCTTGCCCGACACGGTAGAGGTGATAGGTTATACCGCTATTGCGTTTTGTCCCGCGCTCGAGGAAATAATTTTACCGAGCTCGCTTATAGATATTAGATCGCTTGCGATCTATTCGTGCGATAATCTTAAGAAGATAAAGATTCCCGCATCTGTTGCATACATACAACCGACCTCCTTCGAGTTTAACGCATCACTTGAAAGGATAGAGGTGGATTTTAGAAATCCCTATTACAAGGATATTGACGGCAACCTCTACACCAAGGACGGCAAGGAGCTCATCAAATACGCAAACGGAAAGAAGGATGCCTCCTTTAAGGTGCCTGTGCTCGTTGAGATCATTGGCAAAAGAGCGTTTGCAGGTAACAAGAACGTAGAGAGCATTAGCATTCCTTGGTCGGTAAAGGAGATAGGCGAGAACGCATTTAGAGAATGCTCTGCGCTTAGAGAGGTGACCTTTAGCGATAACAGCACGTGCTACAAGATCGGAAGCACCGCATTCTTGGGATGCAGTTCGCTTGAGAGCATACGTCTTCCCGATAGACTCTCGAGAATCGAGTCCAACACATTTAACGGCTGCTCTTCTATTGAATATATAAGTGTCGGCACCGCAGTAACGTATATCGGACGCCGTGCGTTCGAGGGCTGCAAGGCACTTAAGACCTTGGAATACCGAGGCCAGAAAAACCGCTGGGAGAGCATCGAAAAAGAGGCGGACTGGTACTTCCACATGGGAGATTACGAGCTCGTGTTCAATCCATAATATAATGGCGGACGCCGAGCGCGTTTGCCGACAACCAAGCATGTTTTAACGCCTAAGGGCGGAAAGGAAAAGATATGGAAAACGTTCGTTATTCTATGACCTTTGACAAGCTCGCAAGGGAGCTTGCTCTTGAGGAGATATATTCACCGATACCCATCAGTGAAATTATAATTTCAAACCGTGAGGTAAACCGCCCCGGCCTTGCGCTTGCGGGATTCTTTACGGTGTTTGAGCCGACGAGAATTCAGGTCATCGGTAGAGCCGAGATGCAGTACCTATACGAGATAGGAAGGGATATTGCCGACGCGCGCCTTGATATGTTCTTCTCACAAAGGCCCGTTGCCGTGATAATCACGACCAATTTTGAGATAGGTGAGGAGATACTCGCTCCCGCACGCAAGTACGGAGTGCCGATCTTTCGCACAAAGGAAAAGACCTCGCCCACAATGGCGAGTCTTATCGCTTCGCTCAATACCAATCTTGCTAATAGAATAACGCAGCACGGCGTTTTGGTAGAGGTTTACGGCGAAGGTGTTCTCATCCTCGGTGAGAGCGGAATCGGTAAGAGTGAGACCGCCATCGCGCTCGTTGAACGCGGACACCGTCTTATTGCCGACGACGCGGTGGAGATAAAGAGAGTTTCGGCGAAAACGCTCGTCGGTAGCGCTCCCTCTCTCATTAAGCACTACGTAGAGCTCCGCGGGATCGGTATCATCGACGTTCGCCGTATCTACGGTATGGGTGCGGTAAAGGATACCGAAAAGATCGACCTTGTAATCCACCTTGAGCCGTGGGTTGAGGGTAAGATGTACGACCGATTTGGACTTGAGGATCAGACTTATAATATCCTCGGTCTTGATATACCGTCCATCACAGTTCCCGTTCGTCCCGGACGAAGCTTGCCCATTATTCTCGAGATAGCGGCGATGAATCACCGCCAAAAGAAGATGGGATATAACACGGCGGCTGAGCTTGAAAAGCAGCTGCTTGAGCAGTTTGGAGCAGGCGATGAGTGATAGATACGACGGCTACGGAGCTATATCGTCCGTTTACGATAAAATAAACTCGCACGTTGACTACGTCGCTTGGGCGGATTTCTTTGAGAGCTGCTTTGATAGGTATCTTGAGTGCCGTCCCGAGCTTATGCTCGACCTCGCCTGCGGTACGGGAAGCATGACTCTCGAGCTCGCAAAGCGCGGATACGATATGATCGGCGTTGACGGCTCGTCCGAGATGCTCAACGTTGCGTTTGATAGAAAATATGACCTTGAGCTTAAGAACGACGTTCTCTTTTTGCTTCAGGACATGAGGGAATTCGAGCTTTACGGCACGGTCGGTGCCATTACCTGTTGCCTCGACAGTATAAATTATCTCACGGGCGACGGCGAGCTTGACACGGTATTTTCCCTTGCTCACAATTACCTCGACCCCGACGGGCTCTTCCTCTTCGACGTGAATACGCCGCGAAAATTCGAGAGCATCTACGGGAACAACACCTACGTTTACGAGGAGGACGACTGCGGCGCGGATGCATTTTGCGTGTGGCAAAATTCCTATGATAAGGAAACTCGCATTTGCGATTTTAAGCTCACTGTTTTCGAGAGGGATGAGGACGGCAAAGGATCATACCTCCGTCGCGACGAGGAGCAGTGTGAGAGATGCTATACGATGGACGAGATAAAGAGCGCTCTCGTGGGTAACGGCTTTGAGGTCATCGGCTTTTTCGCCGATTTCAGCTTTACTCCCGCCTCCGAGCAAAACGAAAGATGGTACGTCGTTGCAAGAGCGAAGAAGTGAGGCCTTACTTAACTATATAAATAAAGAAAACCCCGATGTTTTTCGGGCTATTTCAAATTTGGTGCGGGTGACCACTAAATTTGATTAATAAAAAATCTACTGAAATAGCGCCTCTTCCGCCAAGATTCTTTTGCCAAATACTCCTTTCAATTCATAATCATTTGACCTTTTTAAATAAAAACCACGGAGGAATATAGAGAAAAAATGAAAAGATTTTTGCTACTTATTCTTGGAATCACCTTAATCACATTATCCTTTACAGGATGTACTTGGCTGCAACAAATGTACGATGAGTATCAAAATTTTATGCAACCATACTATGAAGAGCGGGATCTTGCATATGAGTATGCGGAGCAGTTTATATTGGCTATTGCGAATGACGACTATGAAACTGCAAGAACGTATTTGCATCCGGAGATAAGAGATGTTGAAGGCATTCCCGAAAACCGTATTTATGAGCTTGAAGAAAAGTATCATTTTGATTTTTCTGACGGTGTGATTATCAAAACCAGAATAGTAGGAACGATAGAAATTGGCACATATGATACCGAGTATAAGTTTGGTTTTAAGTTGATAATTAAAGACGAGAATTTTGATTTATACTTTGTTGTTACTAAAAATGATAGCGGTTTGGGAATATCACAAATTACACAGTATAAACCTTGGCACAATTAGGAAAATCCACCATAATCTGTACAGACGGCACTATAATTCACTTTACTTTTAGATGTCGGAATTAAAATAATCCGTCCCATCTCATAGTTTGGTGTGACATTGTTTTGTTGTAATCAAAAATGCACACTCTTTTAATTCGTTTATATTTCATTTTACTCGTTTGGGAACGTAGTGTGTGACTATTTATGAATCACACGATAAAACTACATACAAAAAGCGCCTCATCTCTTCATTGAGATGAGGCATTCTATTTTTACTTTTAATTGATTTTTCTGAATGTAGTGGTGTAACTAAACACTTTTGCCCCCACTAAATTTGAAAGGCATTAATTCACGATTTACTTTAAAACCCCTTCAAATTTGAAATAGCCGTTTTTCGTCGGGTGCTAAAGGACAGTCAAAAAGCCGATATGGATTAGTTTACATATCGGCTCTTTTCTATTTCTACTACCACCTTTGGTGGTGAGTAAGTGCGCTTTTCCTGATGGCTTGTGGCTTGCGCCGTAAATTATCTTATCTTCTTTGCGATGAGCTCGGCGATGGCTCTTGCTCCCTCGCCCGAGGGATGAACGTTGTCACCAAACCACTCGCGGTGATATTGCGTGAGGTCGTAAACGTCAACAAGCTCATAGCCCCTTGCGAGAGCGTAAACTCGAATCCTGTTTCTTATCGCTTCGACCACCTTGGGCTGAATGTCGAAATTCGTTGTCTGTGCACTGCTGCCGTCCTTCAAAAATGCCGCCGCGGGCGTGCAAACGATAACTCTCAAATCGGGATTGTTCTTTTTGTATTCTTCTATAAGTGAATCGTATTCGTTTATGAAATCCTCTACGTTTGTCCAGTTTTCGGGCTTGGAATCGTTCGTTCCGAGCATGATGACGAGTATATCGGCATCGTATTCAAGACCCTTAACGTACCACTTGCTATCGGTGTAGGGCTGGTCGCCGTCGCTTGAAACGGTCTTGCCGCTATGTCCGAAATTTTGCACGTGATAGCCGTCGCCAAGTATTTTTCCAAGCTGTGCTGGATAGTTGTTTCTCGCCCAGCCCTTGATTCCGTGTCCGTAGGTAATGCTATCGCCCACGCATGCGACCTTGATTTGTCCCTCGTGGTATCTCGCGCGGGTGTGTGCACCCGAATATCCGTTGCAGTAGAGGATCAAATAGACGGTGAGAATGAAAACGAGCGCCGCCGAGGCGAGCATGCATACCCTTCTTTTCCTTTTGCTCATCGCCATAAAGCGATTAATTAGATTCTTTATCATAAAAGCACTCCTTGTGAGCTTGGTTTCTAATTTAATAATATCACAGGGCGCGGTGTTTTGTCAAGTTTTCCGTGCGGATGGCTTTCGTGCAAGGGTGGCGGACGAAAAATGCCTCGCCGCCAATTGATTTTGGCTCATTTTTTCTTCGTTGACGGATAAAAAAACGATTTTTCGTTAAAAGATTATTGCATTTGTAATCAAAATTTGATATAATAATTGATAAGCGTTTTGAATACGTTATTTATTGAGAAAATTAACAATTCACCACAGGAGGATATGTTATGAAGATAATCAAAGTAAAAAATTATGATCAAATGAGCGAAGAGGCGTTGAAGATCGTCCTCGACGTGGTAAAGAATAAGCCCGACGCAGTTTTGGGACTCGCAACGGGATCCACTCCCCTCGGACTCTACGCAAAAATGGCTGAGGATCATAGAGTGAACGGCACGTCCTACGCGCAGTGCCACTCCGTCAATCTCGACGAATATGTGGGGCTCGACGTAAACAGCGATCAAAGCTACGTATATTTTATGAGAGAAAACCTTTTTAAGCATATTGACATCAAGCTTGAAAATACAAATATCGAAAACGGCAAGGCAACGGATAAGGACGCCGAGTGCGCAAGATATAATGCGCTCCTCAATACTCTCCGCCAGGATATCCAAGTCCTCGGAATCGGCTCGAACGGTCATATCGCCTTCAACGAGCCCGGCACTCCATTTGACTCCGTAACACATGTTGTTGACCTTGCGGAAAGCACCATTAAGGATAATTCCCGACTCTTCAACTCCATCGACGAGGTACCCCGTCAGGCGTTTACAATGGGACTTTCCAATATTATGAATGCAAAGAAGATTCTCATTCTTGCAAACGGCGCAGGTAAGGCATATGCCGTTGGTGAGCTCGTTAACGGCGAGATCCGTGAGGAGATTCCTGCATCCATTCTTAGAAACCACCCCGACTGCACTCTCATTTGCGACGAAGCGGCGGGAGAGAAGATCTAAACCAATAAATTGGGATTTATCGGTGTGTTCGCACAAATATATTTAATTCAATGTAACTTCGTAGGGACCGGCGTCCTCGACGGTCCGTAGCAAATTATATTGTTTTGCAATAGTTCAAGGATACAAATTAAGTGTAGCCATAAAGTTATCAATAAATATTTTGTTTTATAAAC